>WYBG01000094.1 GCA_011526015.1 Deltaproteobacteria bacterium
CCTTCTGTCCTTTTTTGCGAAAAGCATAGTAAATCTGCTGATAGGCAATTTGCAAATCCATGCTATAGACATTGCACAGCAGACCCAGCACAAACATGTTCTTGCCCCGCCGGGGATTATCCATCACTTTCAGGCACTCCTCTTCCATGGGAATCTCGTAAATCCGGTAATTCTTGCGGCTGAGCATCTCGAAAGTCTCGGCATACTGGCGTTTGATCTTTTCATCCAGATCCTCCCGCCACTTATTCTCCAGGAGAATAATGCAATCATCCTTCAAATTTTTTGACCGCTCCCGGCCTAACAGCGCCTGCTCGTTGAAGGCCACCACCAGGTCGGCGTCATCCCCGGCGTTGCTCATGTCGAAAGAGCCGAAGCGAATACGGTTCCCGCTGGCTCCCGCGGGCGTGCGCGCCGGCGGCTCGATTTCCGCGGGAATGATTTCCACGGTCCAGACCCCGTTGCCCATGCGGGCACAAATGGAGCCGAAGGCCTGCCCGGCAGTCTGGGCGCCCTCCCCGGAATCGCTGACGATCTCGACGACGTGCTCTTTAAGCTGAATGACCTTTTTGGCGGCCGCGGTCTTTAATTCATCGGGATGTGTAAGAGTAGAATCTTGCATGAATCCTTTCCTTCCTGCTTACCATCTTCAATCGCTATTTTAAACTTTTCCGTTTTTTTGGATTGAACAAAATAAGCATTTTGAATAAACAGAACCCTTATAAAAATCATGTTCGAACATGATTTTTGTCATGTTTTTGAGCATTACTGGGTGTTTGATATCCTGGGTTGTTTAAAACCGGAGATGAGATAGGAAAAAAGAGGTTAAAACACATTGCGCTTTCTAACGTGCTCTATAAATTACCAGATAAATTCTCTAAACCGCTTCGGAATATAGTATTGAAGGCGATAAGAACAAAAGCTTAAAAATTACCGGAGGGTGTATAGCAGGCTTCCGGGGGTTCATCTCCGGGGGCCGAAGAGTGGGTAATATCAGCGCTCCCGACCAGACTCCTATACTGAAAACGGGCCTCAATTGAGGTTTTATAAAAGGCGCACGTCAAAGGGCGCTGAATTCGGCCGGGTGCAAAGCACCCCGGCATTCCGGGGTGGTAATCTGAGATTGCCACACTTCGGTGTGCATGTTACCATACACCCATCGCAAAAGCACAATTTATGGCCGCGCGAAGTATATTTCGGGCGAATCTTGAATTTTGAGGTTGCATGAAACCGTAACGAGGGAAAAAACCCCGGAAGCGTTAAAAGCCCCGGGGGTATTATCATAATTTGTAGCTTGCGGGCTGGCCAAAATGAAATGAATCACCGCAGCAGCACCATTTTGCGGCTCTCCACAAACCCTCCGGCAACTACCCGGTAAATATACACCCCGGAGCTTACCGGCTCGCCGCTTTCATCGCGCCCTTCCCATATCACTTTATACACTCCCACCGATAGCGGCTCATCCACCAACGCCCGCACCTTCCGCCCGGTAACGTCATAGACCTCCAGGCTCACCCGGCTCTCCTGCGGCAGGGAGAGGGTAATGGTGGTGGCAGGGTTGAATGGATTAGGATAGTTCTGCGAAAGAGCAAATTCCGCCGGAATAGTTGCAACAGCTTCCGGCTCGCTGTTGCCGGCTAATTTTGCCTGCAAAGCGCCGGTTTCATAGAACGCATAGAGGTTTACCTGTTCCGCCGCCTGCGCAGGCCCGGCCAAGACGTGGAAGACGGTCTGCATTTGCAGCAGGATTTGTTGACCCTGGTAGGGCTGCAAATCAATGAGCAGCGAGTCTTCCTGGTTGAATTGCGTTCCGGTGAGCTGGTTCAGATTGGCCATTCTCAATACCGTGAGCGCCGCGCCGCTCTCCGCATCTACCAGGCGCAAGCGGAAGAGGGGCAGGTTGGGAACCGTTCCGCGCCGCTGCAATTCCCGCACCCGGGCGCGGTAATGCAGGGTTAAGCTCTGCATATCCCCGCTAACCAGCAGCGGTTCGCTTTGCAGGAAGGTTTTGCGCCGGGTGGTGTCGGTGAGGGCGGTAAAGGGCCAGGAAATGCTGGAATCGCCGCTTTGAATCTGCACGTCCCCGAGGGAAATATCCGCCTTGCCGCGCAGGGTCAAGCCGGGGAGGTTGGAGAGCTGGAAAATCTCCTTGCGGAAGCGCTTTTCTATCTCCGCGGGGAGCGTGTTTTCTCCCGCAGGGATGGCTTTGCCAGGAGTCAAAGCGAGGTGAGATTCTCCCGAAGAACCGTCCTCTTCCCATTGAACCGGCGCGAATGGTTGCGAAGCCACCCGGTAGGGCAGCGGGGTAGTATTATCGATGCCCACCAGCATCAGGCTGGCGCCCTGGTCGTTAAGGGAAGGATGGCTGCCGGGGAGGAAACCGGAAACCCAGCGCCAGCTCTGGCCATTGTACTGGATCACCCGCAGGGAGCTGTTTCCGAACTTCAAGCCCACGTCCATCCAGCCGGGGAAGGGAGAATCAAACGAGCCGATGGAGGGATGGGAAATATTGTAGTAGGAATAATACACCTCATTCAAGCTCCCCCATTGCCCGTACAGGTTGGAGCTTCTCTGGCGATGGAGAAGCACGTAAGCGTTCCCATCGGTGTCGAATCCCGACCAGGCCACGTTGATCGGGTTGGTTGCCGCAAAGGAATAGGAAATGGAGGGCTGCCGGTTGATCTCGATGTCCGCTTTGGGCACGGTCACTTCTTCTGCCTCTCCGAAGGTATTGGGAGGAAGGAAATAGGAGAAATAGACCTGGTTGCGCTGTTCCCAGGCAAAATAGAGCACCCCGGAGGGATAGTAGGGAGAGGCGGTCATGGTTGGGTTTTCGGAAGACTCATCACTCCCGGGAATTACCCCCAACCATTCCAGCTCCTCGCCGTTGAAGCGGTAGAGTTCCAGCACGCCGACGGAACGGGTTAAAATGTAGAGATCCCCGCGGCGCAGAACCGCCGGTTTGGTGGGGGTAGAAATGCCCCACCAGAACTCCGACTCGATGGAGCTGAATTCATCCTCCCAATTTCCGGAAAGCGGTTTGGTTCGCCCGTTGAAATAGTGGGTGCCGCTTATTTCCATATCCCACACCACGCTGACGCGGAAAGGCGAAATCGGCTCGATGGTAATGGCAGGATAGCGGTTAACGTTGCCGAACCGCCCGCTCACCAGCTCTTCCGGCAGCCAGGTAGCGCCGTTGTTGGTGGAGTGGAGGTAGTAAATCTGCCCGTTGTCTTCATACACCGCGTGCCAGCCGCCGATATGGTCCACCGCCACTTTGCGGCTGTTGTTGTAGGCGGTGGCGGTGGCGCTCAGGGAGATCAGGGGCGCCTTATATTTGGCGGTAACATTGGTGTGGTCGTTGGGAGTAAAAGTGCGGGGGTTGTCGGTGTTGCCGTCGGACCAGATCAGGAAGTTGTAGGTTACCGGGGTGCCGTAAATGGTTTGGGGTTGGGTGGGGGCTTCAACTACGATGTTATCGCCTTCGATCAGGGTTTGGAAATACGGAACCGTTTGGGGCTGCCCGTTCACTTTGATCGATCCGCCGCTGCCGCCGTCCACAAATTCGTTATCGACTTCGAAATCGAGGCGTTTTTTGAAAATAGCTTCGTACTCTGCATCTTCAGTAACAGTGATCAAGATCGGATTGTTTGATGAATAAGATGCTCCATCTTTTTGCCATTCATTTTGAAACACCCGGTAATAATTATTTGGTGCTGGCCAGTTCTGGTTAAAAGCTTCCAGAGAATGCTCACTGTTCTCTTCCCAGGTGAAAACGCTGCCGGATGGTACGGTATCGCTATCCACAATCACTTCCCCGCCTTCAAAAGAATTTTTGACGGTTATGTCGTAAAAGACGGGGCCCCCAGGTATTGTATATTGAACCTCAAGTCTAGTTTCCCAAAGACGCGCATGCGTTTCGTTTTGATTCTCATTCAAACCTAAAGCACCGATATTGATGTGTCCATGGGATAAACTGTTCTGAATATCATCAATAAACTCCTGGCTCGAAAGTGCAATATTGACAGCGCCATAGGAAATATTGTCAAAGTACATGTCGCCATTGCCAACCGCTTCCCAAACATCTTGAGGGTTTCCAGAGTTTAAGCCATAGGGAAGAAAAACGATTCTTGCTGCACATCCACCGCAAACTTTCTCGAAGTAACCAATCAGAAGTTTGGCATTCCCAACGGTGGCATTGGATGGTATTTGAGAAAGGTCAAAGAAATACTGAGTTCGATGGACATCATAAACTGAGTTTTCTTCCCATTGTGCTCCATCTAAACGCCCAATGTTCCAGGAGCCATAAGCATATTGCCATTGTTCCTCCGGAAGATAATAGTAACACACGGTCGGCGTTACAGCCGGATTGATCACAACGGTAGTTTGCGCACTAAGGCTATTTAACACAAAAACAGCCATTATGATGGGCGCGAATATTCTTAAACAGGCGTTCATTTCTTTCTCCTTCGGTTAAGGATTTTTTGTAAGAAGCTTTTGGAATACTTCCTGATTTCAGATAAATTAGGTATTGGCAAGCAAAAAGGGCGGTAATCGCCCACTACGGACGAAAACCGATCCAAGACCAGGAACCCTTTTGTGTTTGCTATTTTAACCCGAATGATGTTGCCGCATCATTCGGGTTTTTTATTGTGAACCCACATACGCATCACCCCCTTCTTATTCTTTAAGCGTTCCTCGATAGATTAGTGACTGGAAATAAGGCCTTCCAATCACAAAAACATGTTTTTTATTGCACCATATATTGAGTATGAAGATAGAATTGTCTATAAGTTGTTGATATAAGTTCCAGTTACTACCATTAAAATGAAAAAGATGATTTTCCCAACCCCCTGCAAAAAAATTATTCCATCCCGTCCCGTAAACAGCTAACAATTTTTCCTCTCTTAATCTTAACCAGGAATGATTTTGCCATAAATACAATCCATCGTCTCCCACAGAATATAAATCCCCATCAAGTGTTGCCCATAATTTATATCCGAATGCCCCCGGGGGAGCAAAGGGATAATCTATATAAGTCTGGAGTACTCTCCAGGAGATTCCATCATATTCGAAAAAATAGTAGAATGTTGTATCATAGGGCATCTGGTCAAGGGCATAGCCGGCGGCATAAACCCGGTTGGGATTAAATCCCTGAATGCTGTATATTCTCGACAATGTTCCGGTGGTTTGTCTTGTCCATTCGGCTCCATTATAGTGTAATACAATACCGCTATCACAGCCCACAAACAAATTGGCTGGATTATCTCCCCATACCGAAAGGCTGCGAGGTGCATCCACATTCTCAATATGCTCCCAGTTTACCCCGTTGTAGTGAATAATAAAACTTCTATGGATTATATTAGGATAATTTTGAATATCCACGCCAATTGCCCAAACATCATTTTCAGAGAACCCGTAAATTCCACTTAAAGAGTAGGGATGTCCAGGAAAAAGGAGATAATGATTTTCCCACTTCTCCCCATCCCAATGCCAGACCTGGTATTTGGTCTCGTCGCTATGCCCTACCACCCAGACATTGTTTTCATCCGTACCCCAAATGCCGCTCATCATTATTTGCAGGGCGTCCGGGCCTTTCAGGGTATCTACTACCCACTCATAGTCGTGGCTGGTGTAGTTGGGGGTTTCTACCGAGAGCGGAGTTTTGTTCTTTTCACAGGAGAAGAACAGAACGATTAAGCTAATGATGATGAAGCGGGAATGTTTCATTTTGTGATCCTTTCTTTGCTCAATGTTAGCCTTTTCGGTTTGCTACTTTAGCCCGGGTAATGGTACCAGCATTGCCCGGGCGTTTATTTTCTTGCATACATAGGCATCACCTCCTTTCAGCGTTTAAGGGTTCCTCGGTAAATGAATGATTGATTACCAGCCACGCCAATCACAAAAACACTGGTCCTGTTACACCAAATTGCAAAAATCTCTTTAGAATTATCTAAAAATTCTTCATATAAAAACCAATCGTTTCCGCTAAAATGGAGGAGTCGATTGGACCACCCTCCGACAAAAATATTGTTCCATGCTGTTCCATTTATTGTATAAAATGTTTCATCTCTTAAGTGTAACCAGGAATTATTTTCCCGTTTGTACAGTCCATCTGAACCGACAGAGTACAAATTATTCTGCTCATCTCCCCATAAACGAAACCCAAATGGCAGTTTTGGTGCGTAGGGGTAATCTAAAGCCGATTCCAATACTGTCCAATTTTGACCGTCATATTCATAGAAGTAGTAGAATGTAGTATCAAGTGGTTGTATATAGTCATTATGGCCCCCTATAGCGAATACTTCGTTTTCAGAAATACCCCAAATACTCAAAATTTGAGAGCGTGTGTTGGTGCTTTGTTTTTTCCAAACAATACCATTGTAATACAGTATCAGGCCACTGTCGCTACCCACAAACAAGTTAGAACTGGAGGTGCCCCAAACCGAAAAACACCAAGGAGCATCAATATTTTCAATTAATTCCCAATTGCTGCCATTATAATGAATGATAAGACTTCGGAATTCTGTATTTGGATAATTTTGAAAATCGGTTCCTACTGCCCATATATCATTTGCAGAAAAACCATGTATTGCAGTTAATGAATGGGGGTGTCCTGGGAATAAGAGGTAAAGATTTTCCCATGTTATTCCATCCCAATGCCACACCTGGTATTTGGTTTCATCACTATGCCCCATTACCCATACATTTTTTTCATCTGTCCCCCAAATACCTCTCATTATTATCTGTAAAGCATCCGGGCCTTTCAAGGTATCTACTTTCCACTCATAGTCGTGGCTGGTGTAGTTGGGGGTTTCTACAGAAAGCGGGGTTTTATTTTTCTCACACCCTGCTAATAGAATAAACAATGCAAGGAAATTAAGGAGACCATATTTCATTGCTCGAACCTCCTTTTGCTTTTTGGGAATAAATATAGGGGATGGAGTGGCAGGATTTTTGGGAAAAGAAATTTATCGCAATAAGGCGAGGGAGGAATAGAATAGAATAGAATAGAATAGAATAACCTTCGCCTTCCGAAACCGCCAAAGGCGAGGGTCGGGGAATCCGAAGCTCTCCTTCATGATAACCTCCGCGTTCAAGAATTAGGGGATAACAGACCCTTTCTTCCCTGAACCGGGAGTAAAATACCAACCTCAATGCAAAAAAAACATGACTTTGGTCAGGTTAAAACATGATTTTCGTCAAGTCTTTGGGCGCCAGGCCGCCGGTTGGGAAGCTAACCCCCCCTGCCGGTGCCCGGCTGGCCGGGGCCGGCAGGGGGGGTTTTTGTGTTGTCGCCTCAGCGCAGCAGCACCATCTTCCTTACCTGCACAAAATCCCCCGCAACCAGGCGGTAGAAGTACACTCCGCTGGCGACCGCTTCGCCGCCGGCGTTGCGCCCGTCCCATTGCACGGTATATTTTCCCGGAGTCTGGGCTTCACTGGCCAGGGTTCGCACCGCCTGCCCGGCAACGTTGTAAATCTGCAATTCCACGTCGCTGGCCGCTGCAAGCTGATAGCTGATCGCGGTATTTGGGTTGAACGGATTAGGATAATTCTGCTCCAACCGGAAGGTTAGCGGAAGGGAAAGATCGCCCGGAATGCCCACGGTAGTGGATTGAAGGGCAATATTTTGCACAACGTTAGCCCCTGCCGGCAGCGAGACCGTGAGGGTATCCGTGAAATAGCCCGGTTTGGAAACGATGATGGTATGGTCTCCTTCGTTGGTACGGAAAGAATAAGTCCCGTTGGCCCCGCTGCTGGCGCGTTTGCCGGCTTCTACGAATACCAGCTGCGCTCCGGAAAGCGGGGCGCCGTTGTGCGCGCTGCTGACCACCCCTTCGATTCCCCCCGCGCCCAAACTGTCGAACCGCAACACGTACAACCCGCTTTGCATGTCCGAGACCACAAAATTGCCGGAAGGAAAGAAGGGATACACCCCCCAGTCGCCACTGAAGCCGTTGCCGGCGGGCAGGTAGGTGTCGTAGTAACCCACTTCCACCGGGTCCGCGGGGTTGGAAATGTCCAACACCCGCATCCCTTCCAGGTAGTGGGCGACAAAAACGTTGTTGCCTCGCACCCGCGGCTCGTGGGCGATCTGGGTAGGATTGCTGATGTATTCTCCCACCAAATCAATCTGGTCGTTGTTGGTGGGATCGTTATCCCACAACACCTGAATATCCCATACCTTCACGGTCAATCCGGCGATCTCGTCGGTAGTTACCAGGTACTTGCGATCCGGGGTGGTCCAGCCGGTATGGGAGAATCCCTGCGGATAAACCAGGGACTGAACCGGTTGGGGATTGGAGCGGTCGGAAATATTGAGAATGTCCACAAATCCGCCTTCGTAGATGTTGAAGGCAAACAGCAGGCTGTCCTGCACAAAGGTATCGTGCGCGTAGCGGGGGTTGAAGATGCCCACCGGCGCGGGGTTGAGCGGATCCGGGTTCAAGTTAAAAATCCGGATTCCTCCTTGTTCGCCGCCGGTATTGCGGGTAGCGGTTCCCCCCTGGATATACAAATAACCTTCGCTATCCACGGTGACGGTATGCGCCCGGGCGTTGGAAGAGGTAACTTCCGGCCACAGGGCCACGTTCGCCAGCGTAGCGCCGGCGGGCAGGTTGGAAAGATCGATAATTTGAATGCCGGCCAGGTTATTCGGTTCGGTATGCTCGCTGACCACGTAGGCGTGCTGGCCGTAGGTTTTGATCTCCCGCCAGCAGGTTCCGGTAGAGACCGGGCCGGGTATCATGGTTACTTCCACCGGGGCGGCGGGGCTGGTAATGTCCACGATGGAGGTGCCGGCGTTGTGGCCGATCAGGGCGTACTCCCGGCCCTGGCCGTCCACGTAGCCCCAGATGTTGGAATACGTGCTATAGTTGTCCACGTGGCTGAGCAGGGTCACGTTGTTGTTGACCCCGGGAGTGTATTGGGAAAAAGCAGTTGAAGAGAGGGCGATCAAGCACAAAAACAGCCATACCCGGCCATGATGTATGCGAAGCATAGGGTCTCCTTAATGATTTACGATTTGCGATCTATGAATTTCGAATTGCAAGCTACGATTTGCGATGTATAAACAGGGGTATTTTTCGAACGTTTATTGTTCGATCAGGCAATGGCTGATCCGGAAATTTTCAACAGGAGGTCGCAAAGGTAACACATGACGGCGGTTTGCGCTACTGTTTTTTTCATGGCTGCGGATTAGCGCATGAGACCTCAAAGGTTTTAGAAACCTTTGAGGTCTTATCCCCTGCCGCCTCGCCCCCGTCAAACAACTCCTTGCAAATCCTTCCCCTCATCCCCTAAATTTACCGCTAAAAAGAGCGTTTATGGCCGAGCCAAAGAAATCGTCCGCCGTGGAAGAAAAGCTGCAAAATCTTCCCAGCCAGCCCGGGGTTTACCTGTACCGCAACGAGAAAGGCAGGGTTATCTACGTCGGCAAGGCGAAAAACCTGCGCAGCCGGGTACGCAGTTATTTCCAGGATTCCCGCAATCTCGCCCCCCGCACCCTGCTGCTGGTGCAGCAAATCCGTGACCTCGATACCATCATCGTGGACTCGGAGGTGGAGGCGCTGATCTTGGAAGCCAACCTCATCAAAGAGCATCGCCCGCGTTACAACGTGTTCCTGAAAGACGATAAATCTTACCCCTACATCCGCATCACCCACGAACCCTTTCCGCAAGTGTTCGTCACCCGCCGGATTGTGCAGGACGGCTCCAAATACCTCGGCCCCTACACCGACGTGAAGCACCTCCGCCACATCGTCAAAACCGTGCGCAAGATTTTCCCCATCCGCTCCTGCAAATTTTTCTTGAATGATGAAGTAATCGCCGCTCGCAAGGTGAAGCTTTGCCTGGATTACCACATCCATCGCTGCCAGGGACCGTGCGAGGGGCTGGTGAGCCAGGTAGAATACCACCGCATGATCCGCCAGGTGGAGCAGTTCCTGCGCGGCAAAACCCGGGAGCTGCTCGGCGAATTGGAAACGCGCATGAAGCAGGAAGCGGAAAAGATGAACTTCGAGGAAGCGGCGCGCATTCGCGA
>WYBG01000095.1 GCA_011526015.1 Deltaproteobacteria bacterium
ATTTCTTACGCACTACTGGTTTAAATACTAAGTTGTTAACCCCTTTTTTATTTGTCATTCCCGAACGTTTTTATCGGGAATCTATGAGTTTCAGGCGTATGAATGCCCGATAAAGCTTGTCCCCGCAGGTATTAAGCGGGGAACATTCGGGCATGACAAAGGTGTCGAAAACTTAGTATTCATTGCACTACGCAATACGGAATACGCACTACGCAATACGCAAACCTCGTAACCATTACGCATTACGAGTTACGTTTTACGCATCACGCATCATTCGGATGAAAGCATGTTTTTCAAAAACCTGATTCAGCTTTTCCGCGACGTTCGCAACCAGAAATTGCGCACTTTTTTGACCCTGTTCGGAATTACCTGGGGCTCGGTGGCGATCATTCTACTGCTCACCGTGGGCGACGGGCTGTACAGCGTTTCCAAAAAAGCCGCGCACGGGATGGGCGAGAGTATTTGCATTATGTGGCCGGGGCGCACCAGCATTGCCTACGAGGGATTTCCCCGCGGCCGTTATATCCGCTTCCGGGAATCCGACGCGGAAATCCTGCGCAGCCAGCTTGCTGAAATCGAGGCGATCAGCCCGGAATACTCCCGCGGCGTGCAGGTACGGGTGGGAAAAGAATCTTATTCCGCGGATTTGAGCGCGGTTTACCCGGAATTCCAGAAATTGCGCAATATCATTCCCGAAGCCGGGGGGCGATTTATTAATCCCCTGGACTTACAATACCGCCGCCGGGTGGTTTTCATCGGCGATGAAGTAGAAAAAGACCTCTTCGGAGCCGGGAAGGGGTTGGGACAGAATATCTTCATCAATTCCATCCCTTTTAAAGTGGTCGGGGTGCTGAAAAAGAAAATCCAGAGCTCCAATTACAACGGACCCGACGGCGGCCGCATTATCGTCCCCGCCTCCACTTACCAGGGCATATTCGGCGACCGCTATATTTCCAACATGGTGTACCGCGCTTCCGACGTGAAACTCACCAAACAGATGATCGACCGGGTGTATGCGGTGCTG
The DNA here is from genome assembly GCA_011526015.1 of Deltaproteobacteria bacterium. GTDB lineage: Bacteria > Calditrichota > Calditrichia > RBG-13-44-9 > J075 > JABWBP01. The sequence goes on from WYBG01000095.1 coordinate 1,025, forward strand.
GCAAAAGTGCACCGCTTCGATCCTGCGGACCGGGAAGCCCTGGCGATCTGGGACTCCACGGGCATGGATCAATTCTTCGATACTTTTTTCGCCGGATTCAGCGTTTTCCTGGGAATCGTGGGCTGCATGACCCTGATCGTGGGGGGCATCGGGGTTTCCAACATCATGAACGTGGTGGTCGAGGAGCGCACCCGGGAGATCGGGATCAAAAAGGCCCTGGGGGCCAAAAATCGCCTCATTTTGGGGCAGTATATCGTGGAGACGCTGCTGGTGACCGGCTTCGGCGGATTCCTGGGGTTCGTTATTTCCTTCGGCATTGTCAGCCTGGTAAACTTATTGAATTTAAAGGATTATATCGGGGCGCTGCGAATATCTCCCCTGGTCGCCTTCGTTACCATCGTGATTTTGAGCCTGATCGGGTTTATCGCCGGTTGGTTCCCGGCCCGCCGGGCCGCCAATTTGGATCCGGTGATGGCCATCCGGGGATGAATAATCATTCACTATTCGCCATTCACCCGGCGATAAGAATGGTGATTTGAGAATAGTGAATTGTGAATTCGGAATAGTGAATTCAGAAAGGAACACACCTTTGAAAGGCTGGTATCTATTTCGCTTATTTACCCGGGAGATGAAAAAGCAGCGGAAACGCATCTGGTTGACCGTCTCCGCCATCGCCTGGGGCACTTTGTCGATCATTCTGCTGCTTTCCTTCGGAGAAGGACTGCGCCGCCAACTGGCGATCGCCAACAAGGGGTTGGGGGTGAACATCGTTATCCTTTACGGCGGGCAAACCGGAAAAGTGTACCAGGGATTGCCGCGGGGAAGAGAAATCCACTTTTCCGAGGAAGACGTGAATCTCCTGGAGGAAAAAATACCGTTTATCAGCGGCATCAGCGGGGAGTACGACCTGTGGGGCGTTTCCATGACCTACCAGAAAAAGACCCTGACCGAGCGGATTACCGGGGTGCTTCCCCCGTTTGAATACATGCGCACCCATTTCCCCCAGCCGGGAGGCAGGTTCATCAACGAGCTGGATATCGAGCAACGCCGCCGGGTGATTTTCCTGGGGAACGATCTGAGGGAGCGCCTCTTCGGGGATGAGGATGCCATCGGAAAGGTTATCATGGTCAATAATATTCCCTTCACGGTGGTGGGGGTGATGCAGAAGAAATTGCAGATGAGTATGTACGGCGGCCCCGACGCCGGCAAGGGCACCATCCCGGCCTCCACCTTCAAAACCCTGTACGGGCGGAAATATCTCGACCGCATCGTGTACCAGGTGCAGGAAACCGGCCTGGCCCCTTTCGTGGAAAAGCAGGTGTACCAGGTGCTGGGGAGAAAGTACCGCTTCGATCCTGAGGATGAAAAGGCGCTGGGAATCTGGGACACCATCGAAATGACCGAGGTAATGGGCAAGATGCTGATCGGCATCCAGATTTTCCTGGGAGTGATCGGGGCGCTCACCCTCCTGATCGCCAGCGTGGGGGTGGCCAATATCATGTACGTTTCGGTGCGGGAGCGCACCCGGGAAATCGGGGTGAAGCGCGCCCTGGGGGCCAAACGCTCCCACATCAAGCAGCAGTTCATTCTGGAAGCGTTGTTTATCGCCATTTCCGGGGGGGTCATCGGCGGGTTTATCGCCCTGCTGATCATTCAGGCGCTGCAAGGGATTCCGGTTGGGGAGGGACCGCTGCAATTCCTGGGCAAACCGACCTTCTCGTTCCCCATCGCGCTTTCCACTGCGCTGATATTGGGAGTGGTGGGGCTGCTGGCGGGATTTTTCCCGGCGCGGCGGGCCGCCAGCCTCGACCCCGTGGAATCGCTGCGATATGAATAACGGAGAGACAATCCATGATCGACATGCAAAACATCAACCGGGTTTACGATACCGGGAAAGTGAAAGTCCACGCGCTGCGGGATATTAACTTGCACATCAAAGCGGGGGAATTGATTGCCATTATGGGGCCTTCCGGCTCCGGCAAATCTACTTTGATGAACGTGATCGGCTGCCTCGATACCCCTTCTTCCGGGCAGTATTTTTTAGACGGCAAAGCGGTGAACGACCTGGATGACAACGACCTGGCGGACATTCGCAACCGCAAGATCGGGTTCGTGTTCCAGAGCTTCAACCTGCTACCCTACGCCAGCGCCTTCGAGAACGTGGAGCTGCCCCTGATCTTTATGGGCATGCCCACCGCCAAACGCAAGCAAAGGGTGACCGAACTACTGGCCCAGGTGGGGCTGGCTGACCGCATGGACCACAAACCCAATGAGCTTTCCGGGGGGCAGCAACAGCGGGTGGCGATTGCCCGCGCCCTGGCGAACCACCCCCGCATCATCTTAGCCGATGAACCGACCGGTAACCTCGACAGCGGTTCGGGCAAAGAAATCTTGCAGCTTTTTCTGAATTTGTGGAAGGCCGGCAACACCATCATTATGATCACCCACGATTCCTCCATTTCCGAAAATTGCCAGCGTATCATTCATTTGAAAGACGGGATGATCGAAAACGGGATGTTGTGAGCTCGGTGTGCAAAATTTATTTTGCATTCATGTAACTGGTGCAGAATAAATTCTGCACTCCATGATAATATAAACGCCCCGCAATTCCGCCTGTACTGACGCCAGATCAAGCTGCCCTGCCGCAAAATGACGAGCAGGATGCTCGTCTTACGAGGCAAAAGAAATAAATTTTTTGATTTTCCCGCGAGTTTTCATATACTCTCCTCCTGGGATTCGTCGCCCTCACATGTTTCAAGCTAAAACAGCAGCCAGCTGTGCTGCTGGAAAACTCACCTCCATAGGCAAAGGGGTTTTATGGCTGAATTGAAACCTTACGTTCCGCACGACAGCAGCATGAAAGATTTCAGCGTCCGGGCGCTCTTGATGGGCGCGGTTTTCGGAGTCATCTTCGGCAGCGCCAATGCTTACTTAGGCCTGCGGGTGGGATTGACCATCAGCACCGCCATTCCCCTGGCAGTGATTTCCGTGGCCATGTTCAAGGCGCTGGAAAAAGTGTGGGGGAAAGCCTCTATTTTGGAAGCGAATATCGCCCAGACCACCGGCTCGGCCAGCTCCTCGCTGGCTTCCGGGATCATTTTTACCATCCCGGCGCTGTTTTTGTGGGGATTGAAACCGGCGCTGGCTAAAATCGCCCTGTTAGGATTGTTAGGGGGAATGTTAGGAGTGGTCTTCATGATCCCGCTGCGGCGCTTTTTGATCGTGAAAGAGCATGAGCATTTACCCTACCCGGAGGGAACCGCCGCCGCCCAGGTGCTCATCGCCGCAGATAGCGGGGGCGCAAAAGCGAAATACGTTTTCCAGGGGCTGGGATTGGGTTTTATTTACAAAGCGCTCCTCTCTTTTGCAAAATTGTGGCCCTCGGAAGTCAGCATCAGCATCCCGGGGTTGAAAAAGGGGCTGTTAGGGTTAGAAGCCACCCCGGCGCTGTTAGGGGTGGGCTACATCCTGGGGTTCCGCATCGCGGCGATTATGGTGGCAGGCGGGCTGCTCTCCTGGCTGGGGATCATTCCTGCGATTGCCCATTTCGGCGAGCTGGTAAATACCCCGATGTTCCCGGAGAACACAAAATTGATCGCCGACATGAGCCCCTACGAAATCTGGACCCGCTACGTGCGTTACATCGGGGCCGGGGCGGTGGCGACCGGGGGGATTATTACCGTGTTCAAATCCCTGCCGACCATGATCGATTCCCTGAAGATCGGGGTGCGGGAGCTTTCCCCAAAATCCATGGCCGAGGCATCTTCCCGGGTGCGCACCGACCGGGATTTGCCCTTTATGGTGGTCATTGGCGTGGTGATACTCTTCCTGGCGATTTCGATCAGCACTCCCTACGTGGTGGGGATCGACCAGTTATTGATCACCCGGATCATCGGCTCCCTGGCAATTGCCCTGTTCGCCTTCATTTTCGTAACCGTTTCCTCCCGGATTGTGGGGCTGGTGGGAGTCACCTCCAATCCTACCTCGGGAATGACCATCGTAACCCTGTTAGGCACTGCCTCGGTGTTCTACCTCCTGGGCTGGACCGATACTTTCAGCAAAGCCGCGGTGCTCACCATCGGCACCGTGGTGGCGGTATCCGCCTCCATTGCCGGGGATATTTCCCAGGATTTGAAATCCGGCTACCTGCTTGGCGCGACCCCGCAAAAGCAGCAGGGCAGCGAATTGTTCGGGGCCTTGAGCTCCGCATTTTTCATCGCCCTGGCGGTAATCACCCTCGGTGAGGTGTACGGTTTCGGCACCAAAGAAATTCCCGCCCCCCAGGCCACCTTGATGCAGACCGTGGTGGACGGGGTGCTACATGCCAACCTCCCCTGGAGTTTGGTGTTGATCGGGGCCAGTTTTGCAATCGTGGCGGAACTGCTCTCGGTTCCCTCGCTGCCCTTTGCGGTAGGTATTTACCTGCCCCTCTCCACCATGACCCCCATTTTCGTAGGCGGGATGATTCGCCGCATTACCGAAGCCCGTAACCGCCACGCCCTCACCGATTTTGCGGAAAAACAGACCGACACCGGGGTGCTGTTAGGCTCCGGTTTGATCGCCGGGGAGGGCATCATGGGTGTTACCATCGCCGCGTTTGCGGTATTTACCGGGACCCGGCCGGCGGGGCTGCCCTTTGGTCTGGAAGGAATTCCCGGGGAGGTGGTCTCGTTTGCAGCGTTCCTGGCCCTGGGGTACTACATTTACCGGATGGAGACGGGGAAGAGGGGAAAAGCGTAATGCGTAACTCGTAATGCGTAATGAGCAGGAGGGCCGGGGTATTGCGTATTGCGTATTGTGTAAGAAAAACGGAATACGCACTACGCAATACGCACTATCCAACGATTACGCATTACGTTTTACGTTTCACGTATTACGCTTCACACCTCACCTTCGCTTCCCCTGCTCCCGCCCGGCGGCGCGCCCGGAATATTTTACTTGACACTCCTCTGATTTTACCCCTATTTTCCCCACGTAAAAATAGTGGTATATATGTTTTTTATCTTGTGGTTGCAGTCAGTTCCTTCCCAGGGAAAGGGTGGCATGCTGATTAAAACCGCCGGGAGTTGATTTTGAAGCTGTATCTTAAATTTCTCCTCAGCATTGTGCAACTGCCTTTCCTGCTCCCCTGGTTTTTAGCGGATAAAACCTTCGAGTACGTCTTCCAGCCCTCGATTTTCCGCAGGCACAATATCCCCGTATCCCGCATAAAAATATGGCTGGTCAATACCCTAAAAATCCTGGGATTGGTTTTATTTGCCTCGTTTCTGATCACCCGCGCAGTGGGGTGGTTCGAGTCTTATAATGATTTCCTGGCCAGAATCCACCACCTGAAAATCCTGTTCTGGATATTTCTTCTCTTCGGAATCGCATCCAATATTTTTGTTAGCACGGTTAATTTCGTGCTGCTCCAACCGATTCTGCGGCTGATTTACTACTTAGGCGGCGCGCCCATCCGGTTTGGGGATTTCACCCTGGCGTTTTACTTCTGCGCCGTGTTGGTCATCTTTGCCGTGAACCTGGGCTATCGCCTGATAACCACCTACCGTTCCATCAACCGGGCGGTAGAATTGCGGAACAAAGCGGTGCGCGACGTGGATATTATCCATTTCGCCAAATTAGCCAAGCCGGATGAGGTTTTCCTGGGCCTGGACATGAACCGGGAAGGCCGCCCGCTTTACGTTCGGCGCAACTGGTTGAAAGGCCATTTGCAGGTGATCGGGGCCCCGGGCACCGGCAAGACCGAGAGCATTATCCATCCGATCTTGTTCCAGGAGCTGCGCCGCAACGTCGCCACTATTTCTATCGACGGAAGCGGCTCCCGCCGCAAGATCGACCGGATTTATACCATTGCCAGTTCCATGGCCCAGGCGCAGGACATCTACTACTTCAACCCTGCCGATCCGGAACGCTCTTTCACCTACAACCCCCTTCTGCGCGGCTCCGCCAGCGACGTGAAGCGGAAAATCATGGCCAGCGTCAACTGGGGAGAGCATTCCCCGGAGACGCGGAAACTCCTGGATTACGTGTTGAACGTTTTTTTGCAGGCCATGGAAGAAACCCGCACGCATTTTCAGTTCAAAGAGTTGTTGAATTATTTCCAGTCTCCGGAGCATTTACGGGGAGTGCTGCCGCGCCTCAGCGATCCGTTTGTAAAAAACGGATCGCAAAAAATCCTGGAGAAATTTGCCCCGGTACAATCCAGCCTGGGATTTTTCATCGGGATTTTACGGGAATTGAACAAGCCGGATTACGCCCGGCTGCTGAACACCGATCAACCGGAAATCGAAATCGTGGGGATTTATTATGGGCGGAGAGATTGCTATTTCACCCTCCCGATCCAGAGCGACGAACCGGCGATTCAGTTCCTGGGGCGGCTGATTTTGCAGGATATTCGCCATGCTTTCCAGCATATCGCCACCCACCCCGGCGACAGCGACGCGCAGGAGGCGCTGCTGGTCATTGACGAGAGCGCCAAGTTCATCAGCCCCTATTTCATCGAGTTGCTCCAGGCCAGCCGCGCCGCCGGGGTGTGCGTATGTTACACCAACCAATCCATGACGGAGTTGGATAATCCCGCCCTGAATTTGGCCCCGGCGTTCAAAAATCAGCTGGCGGAGCAGACCAACATGGTTTGCTGCTTTCAATTGGACGGGCAGGAAAATGTTCAAATGATGGCAGAGCGATTCGGCCAGGCCGGAGCCGGGAACCCGGAAGGCGGCGGCGAGGCTTCCAAAGATCAAAAATTAGCGGATCCGGAGTTTCTGAAACGGCTGGATATCGGCCGCTGCGTATTGTTCGTTCGCCAGCCCCGGGCATTGACGGTTCTGAAAACCGGCTATTTCAAGCTGGAAAAACCGCTGCACTTTCGCGGGCCGCGGGAAAGCGTGGGGGAGGCGGATTTGGTGAAATCGGCCTAACAGGAGCACCGGGGGCAGCTAAGGAGGAGTACGGGCATGGTGTATGGAGAAAACTCGAAACCCGATTCCCAACTCCCGGAATCTAATCCGGCGCTTAAACATTCCCGGCAAGATGTCGATATAGAAAAATGCAAAACTAAACATTAAAGGAGCCTAATTATGCAGAATGTTCTTCAAGCGCTGCAAAATCTTACAAACGCGATGACCTTAATTGCTGCGCCAATCCTGGTGATTGCCCTGATTATTGCAGGGCTGAACCTGGCCAGCGCCGACGGCGGCCGCCACGAGAAAGCCAAAAAGCAGATCATCGGGATCGTCATTGCGGCGGTGGTGATATTCGGGGCTAAGTTTATCGTAAACCAGTTGATCTCCATGGTCCCCGGGTCTTCTTTCTAAAATGGTTGGGTTCACCAGCAGTTAGTTGACCATCCCCTATTCACTATTCTGCATTGGCAATTAGCCGAAAGGCGGGAAAATTTGCTTAATGATGCCAATAGTGAACTCGAAATAGAGAATGTGATTCCCAACGCGCTTAATTTTACCATCTGATGTTACGCAGGTCAAAAAATTTGCCACAGAGTCACAGAGGGCACAGAGAAAATCAAACGTTTATTGATTCTAAAACTACGCTGAGAAGTAAAAACACTGAAAATGTTGATGTAAACTCTGCGTTCTCTGTGTCTTTTGCATGGTGAGTTTATCGAACCATGTGGTAAAATGCGTAACATCAGTTACCATAGAGAGGCTATAAGGCTGAGATGGAAAAATGTTACCGTGAGATCCAAAGCCGGGGCGAGATCGCCGGGGTGAACATCCTGGAAATGTTCATCCTGATCGCCTTTCCTATTGTCCTGTTCCCGTTTTTTACCCTGCTGGACTGGAACGTGGGGATCATTTTAATGCTCGATATTCTCCTCTACTTCGTGTTCCGCATAGGGAATAAGGTATCGCACTTCGACCACGGTTTGACCTCGTTCGTGTTCTCAAAATTTGTCTGGCCCCAAAAACTCTCTGCCTTCGGGTTGGACGAGCGCACTTATTTAAAGGATGAGGATGCCTCTGCAGGGGCGGAGAAGTGGAAAAGGAAAATTAGTGGGAATGAGGCGCGCTGAAGCGCGGCAATCAATGGAAACTGTGTGAGGATATGAATTTTACCAAGCTGAGAGAACGGGAAGCGTATCAGTACCGCACCTCCCTGGCCCGGTACCTGCCTTATTTAGACATTCTGGATGATTTCATCATCAAGAAAAACGGGAATTTTGTGGCCGGTTTCGAGATCGAGGCGCTGGATAATATGAGCCTTTCCGGCGATGATTACAACGGCATCGCCGCCAGCATCGAAAAGGCGCTCAATAACGTGGACCAGCAGGTCAACCTGCAATTCTATTACACCTTCGATTTTTATCCCTACAAGGGCGATTTCGTTTATACCGACGACCCGGTGTTGAATTACTTCAAGTTCCACCGCCACCAGTACTTCTCGTTCTACAAATATCTGCGCTGCCGGATGTACCTGTTCATCGATTTCGACGCCGGGAAATCCTTCCGAAACCCCCTTAGCCTCTCCTTTATGAGCGACGCCACCCTCCAGCGCTTCAAAAACGAGCATATCCGCTTGGTGGTAACCCGGGAAAACGATCTCAAACCGATCAGGGCGAATTTCGAATCCACCGGCGTGCGGCTGCGGCGGTTGAATAACGGGGAGCTGGCCGACGTCCTCTACAAATCCATCAACCTGGCTGGGGATGATTTCAACGGGCAGATTTCCGGCATGGCTCTGAATAATGACCTGGCCGCCTGCGACTATTCGGTGGAAAAAGGATTTTTGAAGATCGGTGCCCAGTACGTGGCCTGTCTCTCGCTCAGCCTGCTGCCGGAAGTGACCCGTTCCCACCACGTGATGAGCGGGATTCCCCTGCCCTACATTTTTCCTTTACTGCACGGCCTGCCCTTTCCCCACCGGGTGGTGCTCTCCACCCAGAACGTGAACATGGACCGGGAAATCGCCCGCCTCTCGCGGCAGTTGAGTTTTTCCCGCTTTATCATGAATTTTTCGCAGAACCGGGAAGGGCGCAAGAGTGAAATCCGCTATCGCGAATTAAATGAAATGCTCGACGAAATTTTCCAGAAGCACAAAAAACTGGCCAGCATCAGTCTGAACCTGATTATCAACGATACCGAGATCGAGCGGTTGAACGAGAAGATCAACCGCGCCAACTTAGCCTTCAGCCACATCGACAAAGGGCAGGCGGTGCTGGAGACCCTGGATATTCTGCCGATTTTCATCAGTTGCCTGCCGGGCAATTCCATAGAGAATTACCACCGCCTAACGGTGAAAAATTCCAACGCCGCGCAGTTTATCAGCCTCAGCAATTTTTACAGCGGCTACCATAACGGCATCGTGGTGAAAAACCGTAACAGCGAGCCGATCCTGTTCGATTATTTCGATCCCCGCCTGAACAGTTGGAACGCCATCATCATCGGGCCCACCGGCACCGGGAAGAGCTACCTGATGCAGGCGCTGCTGCTGCAAATGTTAGAGCAGGGGGTAAAAGTGTTCGGGCTGGACGTCGGCGGGGTGGGCAATATCGGGGGCAGCTACAAAAAGATGTTCAGCCTGCTGAAAGGGCGCTACATCGAGCTGAATATCGACGATCCCATTCCCCTCAACCCTTTTGCGCTGATCAAAGATAATTTCGATACCAAAAAACAGCTTTTCCTCCGCGCCTTCATCGAGAAACTGATCCTGGAGCGGGAAGAGAAGTCCATCTCTAAAGTGGAGCAGGCCTTCATCAGCAAGGTGCTGGAAAAATACGTGGCGGAGTTCAAAGGGAAGCGCAACCTGCGCACCTTCGTGCATTTTTTTGCCCAGCAGAAGGATGAAGAAGGCTACGTGGACGTGAAGCTGCTGGCCCGCAAGATGTATATGTACACCCACGGGGAGTACAGCCGCTTCCTCTGCGCCGAAGATATGATCGACATCCGGGAAGACCTGGTCTGCTTCGACCTGAAGGGGCTGGAAAACCATCCGGATTTGCAGGGAATCATCGCCATCATCATCACCGGGTTGCTGTGGGAGCTGATGGAACGGAATCTGAATCAGCAAAAAGTGATATTTGCCGATGAATTATGGAAAGTTCTTGATGATAATACCACCATCGGGCACTTAGTGGTGGAATTGTTCCGCACCTCCCGGAAGATGGGGGCGGGAATTTTTGCAATTTCGCAGTCGATAGACGATATCGAGTCGGTGAGTTTTTCTGCGCCGATCAAAGACAACGCGCTGAATCACTTTATCCTGGGGCATAAGCCCAA
>WYBG01000581.1 GCA_011526015.1 Deltaproteobacteria bacterium
AGAAAATCCTCACCTCCATCGCCGCCGGTAACGTGGCGGACGTGTTCCTGCTCGACAGCCCGATCATTCCCGCGCTGCTGAACAAAGGGGTGCTGGTGGACTTAAAACCGTATCTCGCCGAGGGCGGTATCGACCTGGAAATCTTTTTTCCCAACGTGCGGGAGATTTTCGAGAAGGGCGAGGCGCTCTACGCCATCCCCAAGGATTTCACCCCCATCATGATGTACTACAACAAACGCATGTTCGACAAAAACGGGGTTTCCTACCCGCCCAAAGATTGGACCTGGGACGATTACCTGCGCATTTCGCAGCAACTCACCCGCGACACTGACGGCGATGGGCTGGCGGATCAATTCGGCACCGTGTTCCAGAATTATTTCTTCCTCTGGCAGCCCTGGATCTGGATGGCTGGCGGCGACGTGATGAACCCCGCGGGCACCTCTGCCCTGGGCTATTTCAATTCCCCGGAAACCAGGCGGGCCATGCAGTTCCAGATCGACCTGCGCAATAAATACAAAGTCGCGCCCAGCTTTACCGGCAGCACCACCGGCGAGGGGGAAAGCGCTGCCGGGGGAACCACCGGGATGTTCTACTCCGACCGGTTAGGGATGATCTCCAGCGGGCACTGGTCGTTAGTGAACTGGAAAAAGTATATGCTCATCGGGGAGCTGGATATCGGGGTAGCGCCCTTACCCTACCCCAAAGACGGTCAGAAAGCAAACGTGATCTACGCCTCCGGCTGGTGCGTGCCCAAAGTGACCCCCAACCGGGAGTGGGCGGTCAAACTGGCGATGTTCCTCGGCGGGGAGCAGGCCGCGAGAATCCGCTCGGAAATGGCCATCGGCATCCCGGCGATCCAAAAGGTGGCGGAAGAGCAGGTCGCCGGCGATCCCTATGGCCTGGAGCAGGTATTTTTGGATGAAGTGCCCCACGGGCGGCAGTCCTGGGGCACGGTGATCGACGAATTCAGCCGCATCGAGACCATCACCCAGCAGGCGGTGGAGCAGGTGTTAGTGGGGGGACGGGATATTCACCAGGCCTTTACCGAGGCGGCGCAGTCCATCGACGAGGAATTGAAACGTACCGCCCAGTATTCCAGCCAGGTAACGGAACTGAGGGGCAACCGGGAGATTATCGGCTTTCTGCTGCTGGTCGCGGCGCTGGCGGCGGCAATCGCAGTCCTCTTTTATCTTTGGAATTCCCGCCGGGAGCGGTCTCCATTGGCGCTCGGGTATGCGTTTTTAACCCCCTCGTTTATCATTATATTGGTATTTATCTTCACCCCGGTGTTCTTCTCCTTATATCTTAGCTTTCATCAATGGAACGTGGTGGCGGCCAACAAACCTTTTGTGGGGCTGGATAATTTTATCCAGTTGCTCCGCGACCGCACCTTCTGGAATTCTTTCAAGAATACCCTGATTTACACCTTGCACGTGCCGGTGGGCATGGCCATTTCCCTGTTCATCGCCATGCTGATGAACCGGAAAATCCGCGGGGTCAACCTCCTGCGCACCATTTTCTTCCTGCCCAGCGTGGCCTCCTTTGTAGCGGTGGCGCTGGTGTGGCAGTGGATGTACCATCCTGAATTTGGGCTGCTGAATTATTTGCTCAGCTTTTTCGGGGTGGAGCGCATCGGCTGGCTCTCGGATCCCAACCTGGCGCTGATTTCGGTGATGATCCTGGCCGTGTGGATGGGCATCGGTTACCAGATGGTGATCTTCCTGGCCGGCTTGCAGAGCATTCCCGAGGAGCTCTACGAAGTCGCGCTCACCGAAGGGGCTACCCCCTGGCAGCGGTTTCGCTACATCACCCTGCCGCTGCTCAAACCGACCACCTTTTTCGTGCTCATCACCTCGGTGATCGGCTCCTTCCAGGTCTTCACCCTGGTTTACGTGATGACCCAGGGCGGCCCCCTGCGCGCTACCGACGTGGTGGTCTTCCACATCTACAAAAACGCCTGGGATTACCTGAAAATGGGCTACGCCTCCGCCATTTCCTGGGTGCTGTTCATCATCATCATGCTGATTACCTGGGCGCAGTTCCGGTTTATCGGGAAGGGTGTGGAATATCGGTGATGTAATGCGATGTGATGTAGAGACGTTGCATGCAACGTCTCTACCAAAATATCCAAAAATTAAAACACAAAACCCCAAATGTTCTCAAAAAACCCGGTTTTCAAATCCATTCGTAAATTCTTTCTCTACGGTTTCCTGTTTTTATTAGCCCTCTCCATGCTCGCCCCGTTCATCTGGATGGTGCTTAGCTCTTTTATGAGCGAGCTGGAGATGTTCAGTTTCCCCCCAAAATTGCTGCCGGAGAAGCTGCGCTGGAGCAATTATACCGAGGCGCTCACCCTGCTGCCCTTCGGGCGCTTCTTTTTGAATACCATCGTGGTGACCCTGTTCGCGGTGGCGGGGCAATTGCTCACCTGTTCCATGGCCGGGTATGCCTTCGCCCGGCTGCGCTTCCGCGGGCGGGATAAAATTTTCGCGCTCTACCTCTCCACCATGATGATCCCCGCCATCGTCACCCTGATTCCTTCCTACCTGATCATCAACGCCTTCGGCTGGATGGACAGCTACTGGGCGATCTTCACCCCCCTGCTCACCAGCGTGTGGGGAATTTTCCTGCTGCGGCAGTTTTTCCTCACCATCCCCCGCGATTACGAAGACGCCGCGCGCATCGACGGGGCCTCGGAGTGGACCATTTACTGGCGGGTGATCCTGCCCCTCTCCACCCCGGCGCTGGGAACCCTGGCGATCTTCGCCTTCATGGCCTCCTGGAAGGATTTCCTGTGGCCGCTGATCGTCACTTCCCGCAACGATATGCGCACCGTGGAGGTGGGTATCGCCATGTTCCACAGCTTACACGCCAGCAATTGGCAGTACCAGATGGCCGCCGCCGTGGTGGTGATGCTGCCCATTGCGCTGATTTTCTTCTTCACCCAGAAGTATTTTATCAAAGGGATTACTCTCTCGGGATTGAAAGAATAACCCTTCGATACGCGATTTTAAAAAACAAAATCGCTACTCAGGGTGCTGCGCGGGGGTTAAGCGTGAAAGGTTTTGCCCGATGGTGAACAAGGAAGAAGGGCAGCACCCTGAGTAGCCGCCGGTAGTTTCGGCGGCGTATCGAAGGGTGCGGAGGCGGTCAGGAGTGCTCAAAATAAACAGACAGGAACTCCCAAATGCCCAAAGCATGGGTGTACATTCTCAAATGTTCCGATGGCTCTTACTATGTCGGGAGCACGATGAGCCTGAAAAAACGATTGGCTGAACATCAAAATGGAGAGGGCAGCGAGTGGACAAAAATGCGGCTTCCGGTGGAACTGGTGTTTTCCCAGGAAATGCCGGACAAGAATCAGACGTATTTGCTTGAACAGCAGATTAAAAAGTGGTCGAGAGCGAAGAAGGAAGCGTTGATAAACGGTAAGTGGGACTTGCTAAAGTACCTGGCGAAAAAACCTAGATTTCGGAAATGATGCCGCGCCCTTCGCACCCTTCGATACGCGATTTTAAAAAACAAAATCGCTACTCAGGGTGCTACCCGGGGGTTAAGAGTGAAGGGTTTTGCCCGATGGTGAAGAAGAAAGAAGGGTAGCACCCTGAGTAGCCGCCGGTAGTTTCGGCGGCGTATCGAAGGGTGCTAAACTATCCATAACACCAAAACACTCCTCCATATGGAGACTCTGCAAATGGTCAAGCTAAACGTTCTCGAATATCTATCCCGCAAAGACAAATGGTACCTCGGCGGGGGGAACCGGCTGCTGTGGGCCCCGCCCTTTCCGAAGTTTCTCGACTGGCCGGGATTTTGGGATCCGGCGCAGTACTACAATTATCCATTTGGCCCCCTGTTTACTTTCAGCCTGTTGGATGAAAGCGGCAGGGAGATTCCCCTGGAGTTCCGCAAGCGCGATTGGCAGCCGCAGCGGATTCTGCAAACCTATCGAACCCCCGCAAAACTGGCGGTCACGGAGCGCAAATCCCTGCTGCCCGATGACTGCCTGGCCTCGGAAATTACCATCGAGAATCTTTCTGATCAAAAGCGCCGGCTACATGTGGTTCTTTGGACCGTGCAGGAATCTTTCCCCTCGCAGCAGAACAATTTTCTCACCGGGGTGGAATACCGAGAGGGGGCGCTGCGCTTCCGCAAGCATCTCCGCTATCGCGAACAGCCGGTGGTGTATGAATTTGGCTGCGCGTTAGGGATGAATCGCCCGGTCAACTCTTTCAGCGTGAATCTCAGCGAAGGCTCCATCAACGCCCCGCGCTGGGATTACACCCCGTTTTACGAGCAGATCGAGGGCGGAAGCCTGAATAACCGCATGAACACCACCGGCGCGGAGAATGACGGGCTGATCTACCTGGGGCTACACGCAGAGATTACCGTGGCGGCGAATTCGCAGGCCGGCCTGACCGCCGGATTTGCCGCCTCGGAAACCCCCGAAGACGCGGCAGCAAACCTCTCCACCTCTCTTTCTATGGCCGCGCCAAAACCAAAAACGCCCCTGAAGCTGAGCGAAAAGCACTGGTCGGAATACTTCGCCGCCCTGCCCTATTTCGAGTGCTCCGATCCCTACCTGCAAAAGTATTACTGGTATCGCTGGTACGGGCTGCGGCTGTTCACCATCCGCGGCGGGGAGCACAATTATCCCTACCCGGCGATTTGCGAGGGGCTGGGCAGTTTCCGGGTACCGATCACCTACAGCGCCCAGTGCCACATCCTGGAAACCCGCTGGATGGACAGCCCGGAAATCGGCCAGGGCAGCCTGCTGAATTTCATCCACAACCAGAAGGAGAACGGCAATTTCATCGGCCACGTCTATCCCCGCTGGCTGCACCAGGAGAGTTTTTATCACGCCAACTGGGCCACTATCGAGCAGATGCACTACGTCCACCCCGACGATGCCTTTCTGCGGCGCGTTTACCCGGGGCTGAAAAAATACTTGGAGTATTTCGACCGCGAGCGCGACCGGGAGAACAGCGGGCTGTACGACATTCAGAACCACTACGAGACCGGGCAGGAGTACATGCACCGCTACGTGGCGGTGGAGGAGCGCGCCGACGGCATCCACTGGGGCGAGGTATTCCGCCTGAAAGGGGTGGACGTAACGGTGTACATTTATGAGATCAAAAAAATGATGGCCCGGCTGGCGGAAAAATTCGGCTACGCCGGGGATGCCCGGCGCTGGCGGGAGGGCGCGGAGAAGACCCGTGCGGCGATTTTAAGCGAGATGTGGCACCCGGAACTGGAAATGTTCAGCGACGTGGATCCCCGCAGTTGGCGGCGCACCGCGGTGAAGGCGGGCGTGTGCTTTTATCCCTATTTTACCGGCATCGTTGCTGAAAACCACCTGCCCGGCCTGAAAAAGCGCCTGCTCAACCCGGAAGAATTCTGGACTCCCTATCCCGCCCCCTCATCCAGCGTGGACGATCCCTACTTCGACGCCGAGGCGCGCTGGAAGGGCAAGCGCATGAACTGTCCCTGGAACGGGCGGGTGTGGCCGATGACCAACAGCCACCTCGCCGAGGCCCTGGCGGCAAGCGGCCTGCGCTTCAACGACGCGCTGCTGAAAGAGAAAGCGGTCGAATTCATCGGCAAATTCATCCGCATGATGTTCTACGACGGCGATCCCAACCGCCCCAACTGCTACGAGCACTACAATCCCTTCAGCGGCAAAGCCTGCATTTACCGCGGGGTGGACGACTACCAGCACTCCTGGGTGGTGGAGTTGATCATCAAGTATGTGTGCGGCATCCAACCGGGGGAAGACGCGCTGGTGGTGGAGCCGCTCTCCTTCCCCGTGAAGCGGTTCGTGATCGAGCGGGTGCCCTGGCGGGGCCGGCGGGTTAAAGTAGAGCGCAGCGGGAATAAGTTTTCCGTGTGGGTGGATGGGAAGCTGGAGGGACGGGGGGAGATGGGGGAGAGGGTGGTGGTAGTAGTTTAGGACTGTGTTTTGGTATTATGGTGTTTTGGTGTTCGAATGGCTTGAATCCTTCACGCCCGGGCTAAGGGGCACTAAAATACAATGATACCACTTTTTTGCTTTGATTTTTTCGCAATTATAAAGGATCTTTTGGATGACTAAATTTTATATAGGTTTTTATAATAAATGTTGTAACATTTTAGCCCTTTGAAAAACGCACGCAAAAATGTCATTCCCGCGAAAGCGGGAATCCAGAAAAGTGACCTAAATTATGGATTCCCACTTTCGTGGGAATGACAGACGAAAGGGTAAGCGGTCAAAATTTCCGAATTTTTCATAGAGCTAAAATGTTGCTAAATTTTGATGATCATAGACGGCTAAGTTTAGCGACATGGGTGTTCAACTTTTGTTTAGTCGTATGCAAGGCAAAAAATTTATATATTTTTTTTTCTGGGTTATGATTTTCCCTTTTTTATTACTTTCTCCATTGAGGGGTCAAGAAAAAAAAATCCAGAAATATCCATATGATGCTGCGGCCATGCTAGATAACGGAAATTTCAGAAATGAGAGTGGAAGAGTGTTCAAGAAGTTGATCTTTGAGGGTTCATCTCATTTGTTGAACAGCCAGTTCGTAGATACAGCATATTTTTACATGGCAGAATTCTGGGGAACAGCATATTTAAATTCCTCAATTTTCGAGAAAGAAGCATTCTTTACTCATGCAGTTTTTAAAATGGGATCAGAATTTGTAAATGTCACCTTTAAACGTAATGTTGATTTTGTTTCTACGAATCATGAGAATTCTCCTCCATTTGATATAAACCTTTCTAAACTCTTCAAAATAGAATCTAAGTTCTTGCACTCCAAATTTTCAGGAAATGTGAGTTTTGCCTATAGCGTATTCAGTATTCCAATCGATTTTTCAAATACAATATTCGATGGGAAAGCAGATTTTCAGGGTGTAGAGATAAACTCAGATATAAATTTTACAAACACAAAATTTGGCACTGTCTTGTCTTTTTATAACTGCAATTGTAATAAACAGCTAAAATTCCCCCAATCGCTGCTTCCCGACACTTTAATTTTGTCGAAGGGTAACTATCCTTCCGGAGTGGATCTTCGTGATGGTAATTATCAGAAATTATCAAAGTTGTACATAGAAAATATAAGTTTCATTGATGGAGAATTTCTTGTCTATTGGGACCAGATAAAAATGCGAGGTGGAAATTTCAGAATAAGCTATTTGGGTGAAAGTACCGATCATCCAGATGTAGCAATCGAAAAACTGAAGCAAATATATGTTAGACTTTATAAAAATTATATAAAGATCGGAGATGAAAAAGCTGCCTATGATGTTATGTTTGAATTCGAGCAACAGAAGGAACGATTGTCTGGTGAATTATTGCAAAAACTGTCTGGGATAACCTTTGGCTATGGTTATAAACCAAAAAGATTTATCATGATAATATTCTTGATAATGATTATGTTTGTGCCAATATACTATTTTCTATACTATGATTATATCTTAATAATATTTGAGAATAAATTGATTGCAGAACAGCCATCAATCTTAAAAAAGCCAAAATCACACAGGGATTATAAGCATTGGAAAAACTGGTTTTTTGATCACACAATAGTTGACGATAAAATACCCTTAATCTATAGAATTTGGCATTCTATTTTATTTAGTGCTTCAGTTTTACTTTCTCTGCGTTTTAAAAAAGATTGGGTAAATTTTGAGGGTATTAAGAAAAATAGGGATACGATATTTATCGTGCTTGTTATTTTTGAATATTTTGTTGGTTTGAGTCTTTATTATCTCATCTTTCGCGCAAAACTGCGCGGGGTAAATTTAATTTGCGTATATTCTCGGCGCTATGGCCGAGACACTTTCTTTGATCCACGAACGGGTAGATGACATACCCTTGCTGATCGGATTGATGCAG
>WYBG01000582.1 GCA_011526015.1 Deltaproteobacteria bacterium
TAAACCGCGAAAGTACGCGAATAAACGCAAATGACTATGGGATCGAGACCAGCCTAAATTAGCGTCCATTCGCGTCAATTCGCGGTTAGACCGAGTGCCCGTTATTAGAACTAGCACTACAGGTTTATAAAAGTGTTTTTTATCAAAAAATGCGCTTAAGAGACACCCTGAAACCCCTGTTTCCATCTATTGGAAAGGATTTTTCCATTTATCACCGCAATCCTTTATAATCAGAAAAATTCAACTTCGTAAACAATGGAACGTAACGTGAGTGTGGAAAAAGAAAAAAACGAAAGGCCGGTCTCAATGGTCGAAGCATATTACAAACGCATCGTTCGGGCGGCGGAATATTATATCTTCGCCTGCTTTATCCTGATTGCCGTGGTGCTGCCCTTCCTAGTGGAGAAAAGCTGGGTTGACGGGTATATCAAATTCATCTATTTTACCGCCTTTCCCCTGCTGGTTATTTTGCTGCTGGCCAGCCTGTTCAAAGAGCCGCTGCTGGGGTTGCTGGAGCGCCTGTTCGACGCCGGCGCCCGGGTAAATAAAGCGTCCCGGAGGAAATAGGCATGGTCGAAATACACCCGGATCGCCTGCGGGAGATCATGCGCGCGGGGGTGGGGAAACGAATTTTGATCGTCGGGGATTTGATGCTCGACCGCTACTTGTGGGGAAACGTCAGCCGGATTTCCCCGGAAGCCCCGGTGCCGATCATCAACATCGAAGACAAAGACGAAGAAGTGCGCTTCGGCGGGGCGGCAAACGTGGCCAATAATATTATCGGGCTCCGCGGGGAGCCGGTGCTGGTGGGCACGGTCGGCGAAGACGCCTGGGGGGAGATATTTCGCCAAAAGTTAACCCAGAAGAACCTCGTCCCGGACGGATTGATTGCAGATCCCTCCCGCCCTACCACCCTTAAAACCCGGATTATCGGCAACAACCAGCACATCGCCCGGGTGGACCGGGAAAAAATCCTCCCCATCGACGCTTCCGTGCAGAGCCGGATTATCCGGTTCATCGAAGGGATCATCAACGATATCGACGCGATCATCCTGGAAGACTACAACAAAGGGGTGCTGGTGCCGGAACTGGTGCGCAAGATCATCGATCTGGCAAACCGCTGCCAGAAAATCGTTACCGTAGATCCCAAATTTGACAATTTCTTCGAATTCCGCAACGTCGCCCTCTTCAAACCCAATAAAAAAGAGACCGAAGAGGCGCTGGCCATGCGCCTGGACTCCGACGAGAGCATCGAACAGGCCGGGAAAATGCTGCTGGACCGGCTCAACGCCGGGGCGGTGCTGATTACCCTTGGTTCCCGGGGCATGGCGCTGTTCCGCAAAAACAAACCGGCGGCGTTCGAGGGTACCCGGGCCCGGGAGGTTGCCGACGTTTCCGGGGCGGGAGACACGGTGATCGCCACGGTGAGCTTTGCCCTGGCCGCCGGCGCCACCATGAAGGAAGCGGTCACCCTGGCCAATTACGCCGCCGGGGTGGTATGCGAGGAAGTGGGAGCGGTGCCCATCGAACACGAGCAGTTGGTAGAAGCAGTGTTACATCGCGCCCGGTCATAAATTCCGTTTGGGGTAATGCTGTTTTTGCCAGATACCGGATACCGGATAAGTACATGCTATCCGGAATCCGGTACCCGGTATCCGGTTTCTGTGCCTCTTATCACGCAGCCTGACTCTGCTTTCCTTATTTTAGCAGGCAGTTTGCAATGTTGTACCTTGATTCGTTGGTTACGGCCGGTCAGCCATTTGCTATCAAGGCCATTATTCGTGCGCTGTCCCGGATTCCCACGCCAGAGAACTTTGAAATTTTTCATCCCTCTCTTCCGGTAATATGTACCGGTTTCATCAACATCGTCGAGGATGAAGGCCATGAACAGATTCGATAGATCGAATATCCATATATATTTCTTCCCACTTCGCGGGATTCTCTTCCTTTTAGCTAGCTTGTGGCTGGCGGGGTCCGTTTCTCCCCTGGCCGGGCAGTACACCCTGACCGTCAACCTGGTGGGGCAGGGAAGCGTAACCCTGGATCCTCCCGGCGGCGTTTACCCGGGCGGAACCGTGGTGACCCTCACCGCGGAGGCGGATACCGGCCACGTTTTCTCCGGCTGGCAGGGCGGGCTGAGCGGTTACGCCAATCCCAAAAACCTGACCGTCAACGCCAACGTGACCGTAACGGCGATTTTTACGGAGATTCCCACCCCGCTCCATCTCCAGGGGATTTGGACCAGCGCCGCCGAGATCAGCGAACTTCCCATGACCGGCCCGGCCTGGCTGAACCTGAAAGCGGAAGCTGACCTGCCCGCCGGCGCCCCTAACCTGGCGGATCGCAATAACCAGGTGGACGTGAGGGTGCTGGCCAAAGGGTTGGTATATGCCCGCAGCGGCGTCGAATCTTACCGCAGCGAGGTGATCGCGGCTTGCATGGCCGCCATCGGAACGGAAACCGGGGGATCCCCGCCGACCGTGGGGCGGGGCTTGATCGGCTACGTCATCGCCGCCGACCTGGTGGGGCTTCCCTCCCCGCAGGATTCGATTTTCCGCGACTGGCTGCGCCAGATGCTCACCAAAAGCCTCAGCGGCGGAACGCTCCAAACCATTCACGAAATCGATCCCAACAACCGCGGAACCCATTGCGGGGCCAGCCGGGCCGCCATTGCCCGCTACCTGGGAGACGCGGCAGAGCTGGCCCGATCCGCCCTGATATTCAAAGGATACCTGGGAGATCGCAATGCTTACGCCGGTTTTGTTTACGGCAGCGACCTTTCCTGGCAGGCGGACTCCGCCAATCCCGTGGGCGTCAATCCCCTGGGGGCGCTCAAAGACGGCCACTCGATTGACGGCGTGCTGCCGGACGACCAGCGCAAGGATGGTTCCTTTACCTGGCCGCCGCCCACCGCCAGCGACGTGTACGAAGCGCTGCAAGGGGCGCTGGCTCATGCGGTCATCCTCCACCGCGCCGGGTACGATGCCTGGAACTGGCAGGATCAAGCCCTGCGACGGGCGTTTGAATGGTTGTATGATGAGGCGAATTACCCCGCCAACGGCGATGACGAGTGGGAACCGCACCTGGTAAATTATTACTACCATACCGCTTTCCCGACCACCACCCCCGCTGAACCGGGGAAAAACGTGGGTTGGACCGATTGGACCCACGGCCCTCGCTCGATGTTAACCGTAAATATCGTTGGGGACGGCAATGTAGCCCTCGACCCGCCCCCCTCAACGGAATATTCCACCGGCGGCTATTATCAGAACGGCGCGGTGGTGAAACTAACTGCGGGGGCAGAACCCGGCTACGTCTTCAGCGGCTGGAGCGGGGCGCTGAAGGGAATTGCCAATCCCGACAGCCTTACCATTAACGGCGACGCTACTGTGACGGCGCTGTTTACCCAGTTGCCAACCCCCAACTTCTCTTCCGGCATCTGGATCAGCCGGGAAGAGATCGATCAGTTCCCTGCCTCCGGAGCCGCCTGGAATAAATTGCTTGCAGAAGCGAATAAACCCACCGGAACGCCGAACCTGGCCAACCGCTTCGACACCGTAAACGTGCGGGTAATGGCCAAAGCCCTGGCGTTTGCCAAAACCGGCAGCGAAACTTACCGGGACGAGGTGATAAACGCCTGCATGGCCGCCATCGGCACGGAAAATGGGGGCAATACCTGGGCGCTGGGAACCGGCCTGGCGGCTTACATCTTCGGCGCAGACCTGGTGGGGCTTCCCGCGGCGCAGGATTCCCTGTTCCGCGCCTGGTTAAAAACTCTTTTGACTAAAACTCTTGACGGAAAAACCTTGCGAAGCGCCAACGAAAATGAGCCGAATCGCAAGGGAACCCATTGCGGGGCCAGCCGGGCCGCCATTGCCCGCTATTTGAACGATCCGGAGGAGCTGGCCCGCACTGCCCTGGTATTCCAGGGGTGGTTAGGCGCTCGCAACGTCTATGCGGACTTTGTTTACGACAACGATCTTTCCTGGCAGGCGGACCCTGCCAACCCGGTGGGGATCAATCCCCCCGGGGCCACGAAAAACGGGCATTCCATCGACGGGGTGCTGCCCGACGACCAGCGGGAAGCCGGAAATTTTACCTGGCCGCCCCCCGCGGAAAACAACGTGTACGAAAGCCTGCAAGGAGCCATCGTTCAGGCGGTCATCCTCTACCGCGCCGGTTATGACGTATGGAGCTGGGAGGAGCAGGCGCTGCGGCGCGCCTTCGAGTGGCTGCACCAGGAAGCGAATTTCCCGGCGCAATCCGACGATCAATGGTTAATCCACGTGGTGAATTATTTTTACGGCAGCGATTTTCCGGCTTCGATTCCTTCAATTCCCGGGAAAAACGCCGGGTGGACCGACTGGGTTTATGGAAAGAATTATTACCTCGATTTGGCCATCAATGGCGCCGGGAGCGTGCTGCCCGATCCGCCGGGAAACGTTTATCGCAACGGAACTATCGTATCCTTCACGCCCGCGGCGGCTTCCGGCTGGATATTTGCCGGTTGGGACGGCGCTTTGAAAGGCTACGCCAAACCGGACTCTCTTTTGTTCGACTCCGATCACGCGCTAACCGCTATTTTCATCGAGGACCCCGCTCCCCTTTATTCCTCGGGTATCTGGATCAGCCCGGAAGAGGTTCAGGAGCTTCCCATGTCCGGGGCGGCCTGGCAGAACCTGAAGAGCAAAGCCGACCAGCCGGCCGGCCCGCCCAATATCTCCAACCAGGATGATTCGGTGAACGTGCGGGTGATGGCCAAGGCGCTGGCGTATGCCCGCACCGGCCTGGAATCCTACCGCAGCGAGGTCATCGATGCCTGCATGAACGCCATCGGCACGGAACAAGGAGGGCGCACCTTAGCCCTGGGGCGGGAATTGATGGCCTACGTGGTTGCCGCAGACCTGGTGGGGCTCCCGGCCGTCGAAGACAGCATCTTCCGGGATTGGCTTCGCTTCGTGCTTACCGAACAATTGGAGAATTACACCCTGCAATCGACTCAAGAATTGCGCCCCAATAACTGGGGAACCCACTGCGGCGCCAGCCGGGCCGCGGTGGCGCTCTACCTGGGAGACCGCGACGAGCTGGCCCGCACCGCGCTGATCTTTAAAGCCTGGCTGGGCGACCGGAACGCTTACAAGGATTTCGTTTACTCCAGCGATTTCTCCTGGCACGCCGACCCGGCCAACCCGGTGGGCATCAATCCTTTAGAAGCAACACAAAACGGCCATTCTATCGACGGGGTGTTGCCCGACGACCAGAATCGCTGCGGCCCCTTCGCCTGGCCGCCCTGCAAAACCAACTATAGCTGGGAGGGATTGCAGGGAGCGGTTGCCCTGGCCTATCTCCTTCACCGCCAGGGTTACGACGCCTGGAACTGGCAAGACCAGGCGCTGCGCCGCGCCTTGGAGTGGCTGCACAACACCATCTTCAATGACGGGCAGAATTACCCTGCCGGCAATGACGACCAGTGGCTGCCCCACCTGGTGAATTACTTTTATCAAACCGGCTTCCCCGCCCCCCTGGGCGCCCGGCCGGGCAAAAACGCCGGTTGGACGGATTGGACGCACGGCCCTCAATTCAATCTAACCGTAAACATTGCCGGGGCGGGCAGCGTGCAATTAGACCCTCCCGGCGGCCAGTATCGCAATGGAACCATCATAAAACTGATTCCGGAAGCCGCGCCCGGCTACGTTTTTGTGGGCTGGAGCGGAGGGCTGAGCGGCTTCGCCCGCCCGGACAGCGTGGTGCTGGACTCCGACATCACGGTAACCGCGATTTTCAACGAAGTACCTGCCCCGCGGTTTGCTTCCGGCATCTGGATCAGCGGGGATGAAATCGCCGCTCTCCCCGACACCGGCGCGGCCTGGCTGAACCTGAAAACGAGGGCGGATCAACCCCTGGGCGCGCCCAACCTGGCCGACAGATCCAGCGACGCGGACGTGCGCGCCATGGCTAAGGCGCTGGTTTATGCCAGAACCGGCATTCCCTCTTACCGCGCCGAGGCCATCGATGCCTGTATGGCGGCCATCGGCAGCGAAGCCGGCGGCACGGGGCTGTCCGTGGGAAGGGGGGCAATCGGCTACGTGATTGCCGCGGATCTGGTGGGGCTGCCGGCGGAGCAGGACAGCATCTTCCGGAACTGGCTGCGCTCCCTGCTCACCCAGGATCTCAGCGGCGAGACCTTGCGCTCCGCTCACGAGAAAAAGGCGAGCAATACCGGCGCTTTCTGCGCCGCCAGCCGGGCCGCCATTGCCCGCTATTTAGGCGACGCCGAGGAACTGGGCCGCACCGCCCTGGTGTTCAAGGGCTGGCTGGGGGACCGCAGCGCATACAGCGGATTCTCCTATTCCGACTCTTCCTGGCAGGCCGACCCGGCCCTGCCGGTAGGCGTCAATCCCCTGGGGGCAGTCAAACAGGGATATTCGATTGACGGGGTTCTTCCGGAAGACCAGAAAAAATCCGGGGCATTTACCTGGCCGCCGCCGCAGGAAGGGGAAGTTTACGACGGCTTGCAAGGCGCCGCGGCCGCGGCGCTGATCCTCTACCGCGCCGGCTATGATTCATGGAACTGGCAGAACCGGGCGCTGCTGCGGGCGCTGGACTGGCTCTATACCCAGGCCAACTACCCCGCTGCCTCTTCGGACGGATGGTTGCCGCATTTGCTCAATTATTACTATTTCAAGAATTTTGCCGCGCCGCTGCCGGCCGGCCTGGGCAAAAATGTCTGCTGGACGGATTGGACCCATGGGGCAAGCTCACTGACCGTGAATGCGCGGGTATTTTTAGAAGGGCCTTACCAAAGCGGAACAATGCAGACCGCGCTGCGAGATAACGGCCTGCTGCCGCTGCAACAGCCCTTTCATACTGCGCCCTGGCATTATGACGGCGCGGAGCAGGCCGGCTCTATCCCCGCGGGAGTAGTGGATTGGGTGCTGGTGGAGCTGCGCACCTCCCCGGCCGGCCCGGGCAAAGCCTACCGCGCCGCTTTTCTCACAAGCGACGGGAGCATCGTTGATTTGGACGGCAGCAGCGCGGTGCGATTTTACGGGGTAACACCGGGGAATTATCACATCGCCATTTACCACCGTAACCACCTGGCGATTATGAGCAGCCTCGCCCACCCCCTTAACAACGCCGGCAGTTTGTATAACTTTACCTCCGCGCAAACCCAGGCTTACGGAACCAACCCCATGTCAGCCCTGCCCGGCGGGGTTTATGGAATGATTTCCGGGGACGGCAACGGGGATGGTGCAATTAACGATGCTGACCGGGAAATGGCCTGGCGAGTGCAAAACGGAACCGCCTGGGAATACACTAAATTTTCAGATTTCAACCTCGACGGCGGGATTGACAGCAAAGATTTGAATTTCTTCTGGAGGGCCAATAACGGGTTGGTAACGCAAGTGCCGGGAAGCAGCATGGCAAAACCGTTGAATCTTTTCTCTGTCCCGCCGCGCTCCGCTGAAGATCGGTAGGAGTGCAACCCCGGAGAGCCGGGGTTGCAGCAATGCCAGAGCGCCACATCCCGACTCAAAAAAGCGCCCTGGCCGAGTATCTTCTACCGTTTGAGCTTCAAATCTCCCAATTCCGCATATAGAACGACAGGCGCTGCCAGGGCAGCGCAATCGCGCTGAAGGGAAGGGGTGTTTCTTTCTCGATGGTGCATATCATAAGCGATTGCTCGTGCAGGTAATCCGGCATGATACTCTTAATACGCTCAAAGTTTTTCAGGTGCGTTTTAGTGGGGGTAGCGGTCAATTTGATCTCTACCGGCAACAATTTTCCCCTGATGTCAATCAGCAGATCAATTTCCTGGCCGTCGCGGGTGCGCCAATAATAGAGCGCCGGTTTCAGACCGGCGTTGAAAAACCACTTGAGCAATTCGCTCACAATCGCGGTTTCAAAAAAGGCTCCCGCCAGGGGGCCGGTAAGAATCTCCATCCCGTTGCGGTAACCCAATAGCGCCGCCAGCAGCCCGCTATCAATCATATACACCTTTGGAGCTTTGATTAACCGCTTTCCCAGGTTGCGGAAATAGGGGGGAAGCAAATAAATCACCTGACTGGCCTCTAAAACCGAAGTCCATTGTTTGGCGGTCGGAACGCTGATTCCGATATCGCGGCTGATTTCCGAGTAATTCAGGATTTGGGAAGAACGGGCGGCGATAGCTTTCACAAAGCGTTCGAATTGGTTCAGGTCTCCTACCTGGCGCAAATTGCGCACATCCCTCTCCAGGTACGTTTGCAAATAGCTGTTCATCCACAAGCCCTGCTGTGCGCCCTGTTGGATCACGACCACTTCCGGGTATCCCCCGGTATAAATCCATTCGGCCAGGGAGTATTCCGCGGCGGCTTGCAGGGATTCTGATAATGAAAAAGGCAGCAGCGAAAAGATGGCGATCCGACCGGCCAGTGATTCGGTAATATTTTGCATCAGTTGAAACTGTTGAGAGCCGGTGAGAATCCACTGGCCGGGTCGGCGGTTTTCATCGATCCGGCGTTTGACCAGGGGCAGGATTTCCGGGGCGTATTGGATTTCATCGAAAATCA
>WYBG01000583.1 GCA_011526015.1 Deltaproteobacteria bacterium
AAAGCGGGAATCCACTATTTCTGCTGAGTTTATGGATTCCCACTCCCCGTATTCACGGGGACAAGCTTCGTGGGAATGACACCATACACTTCTCTAAACAGCATTAATCGTTTAGGACTACCTAATTTTCAACACTCACCTATGGCCGACTTTTAACGGCCTTTGCATAATACAAACCCATTCCCATACCCGCAATGAAAATCTTAATTGCCAAGCCGGGCGCCGATGCAGGCGGGTGTACGGCAAAAGTGAAGTTTTGCACTCCGGGGACGCTCCTTTGGAGCACCCCGGGAACACCCTTTATCCTCACATTAATGCCGGTGCAAATCCTTGTGCATGATCCGCCGGGTTTGCAGCAGGCGGTCGTCCGCCGGGAGATCGGCGAGGTCGCGGTTCATGGTCGCGTCGTTTTCGCTTTGTAGTAATTTGGCGATGTATTCGATGACGCTGGGCGGGAAAATACCGTTTCGCTCGTATAAATCGCGCTTTTTCAATAAAATCTTCGCCGATTCCACGCAACTGCCCGGCAGCACCGGCAAGGAAACACTCCCGCCCCTATGCTGGGGAATATTCCCAAAGATATAGAATTGCCGGGCCATTTCCAGGGAATGCTCGCTTTGCATCCCCCACTCCGCGGCCATGGCAATCCCCGCTAACAGCAGGTAGATAATGGCGCTGCCATCGGGGCTGCGCAATTCCACGGTTTGAAGATTCCGCGACTCCCGAAACGGTTCTACTTGCTGAGGATTCAAACGCTGCGCCAGGTTATTCAGCTTCGACCAGGCCAGGGGCACCCGGATCATGGCGCTGCGGTTCAGATCGCTCCAGCAAATGTGGGTGGGCGCTTCCTGGTTGGGCACCAACCGCAGGTAGGCGGAGGAGGTAGTATTTCCGAAGGCAGTCAGGGAATCGGCGTAGTGGCACAATCCGCCGATGACCTTGCGGGCGACTTCGGAAAGCTCTCCGGTTTTATCGGTCATAATATTGTGATGCTGGCGGCGAACCTCCATATGAACGTGCATCCCGTTTCCGGCGATGCCCTCTTCCAATTTAGGCGAGAAGGTAGCCACGCAGCCGTGTTTGTAGGCGATATTGCGGATCAACCAGCGCGCCAGCACCAGGTAGTCGGCGGCCTCTTCGATGGGGGTGGGCAGGAATTCGATCTCCATTTGTTCCGCCCGCCTACCCTTGATCTCCTCCAGGTCGCTGCGCACCTTGTCGATGTAGCCCACTTCGCTGTGGGCATACTTTACCGAGCCGGTAATGCGGGTAATGTGATACACCATTTCGTCTAAAATCTCCCCGCTCTTGATGAACGGGGCGGTGGCATGGTACCCGCGCTGCTTTTGGGCCGGAAAAATCTGCGACTGCGGCGCGGTGAGCAGGAAAAACTCCAATTCTCCCAGGGCATAGAACTCCAGGCCGGTACTCTTGCGGAACAGTTGGCCGGCATTGTGCAGAATGCTGTCCGGCGCAAAGGGCGCCAGCTCTCCATCTCGGGTTAAATAGCGGCAGATGAAATCCAGGCTGCCGTCGTCGAAAGGGTTCAGGAAAGCGCTTTGGTAGATCGGCACCACATAGAGGTCCGAAACCGTGCTATCCACCATCCCTTTGAATAGCGAGGAACCGTCCACCCGCTCTCCTTCGGCTAAAATCCGCTCTGCCTGGTAGCGGTCGGCGATGGGAATTTTCAGCTCCTTCAATTTTCCATCCAGGGCGGTGTAATGGAAATTGATCCGCTCGATCTTCTTTTCCCGGATCATTTTGATGAGATCTGCCCGGGTGAAATCCACCTTCGGCTTGTTCAGCAATAAAGACACCGGATTGCCCAACGCGTAATGATCAGTCATCGGAATAATCCTTTCGTAGTTCCCAATTTTATTGGCAGAATGATTAAAAAAATTATTCTGCCGATCAATCATTCTGCCATAATAAACCCTGGAGAGTTGCGAACTATATAAGCAACCTGGGTTAAATCAAGTATCGTTCCCTTAATTCGACATCCCGGGCGACGCTTGCGCGGCTTGAAGCTGCCGGGCGATGTTCTCCACTTCCGCCCAGACCCGCAGCAGGTTGCCGGCGCAGATTTTTTCGATGTCCGCTTCCGAATACCCTCTCTTCAGCAATTCATAAATGATGTTGGGATAATCCGACACGTCCTGCACCCCTTCCGGAAGGGACAAAACCCCGTCAAAATCGGAGCCGAAAGCGACGCAATCCACCCCCGCTAATTTTACCACGTGGTCGATGTGGTCCGCCACCTCCGCCGCCGTTCCCTTAGGATGTTCCCGGCGATACTGCTGCTGATATTCCGCCGCCGCTTTGCTCCCTTCCGCAATCTTATGTTCCGCCAGGTGATCTTTGATTTCCCGGTTCGCCTGCCTCCAGGAGCCGCGAAACTCCTCCCGCAAAAAGTCCGAACCGAAATTGATGCAGATTACCCCGCCCTTTTCCGCCAACAGTTGAATCATCTCATCGCTCATGTTGCGCTCCCAGCCGGGGGTAAAATAGCGGCAGGAGGAGTGGGAGGCGATTACCGGCGCCTTCGCAATCCGCATCACATCATAAAAGGCGCTGTCCGAGACATGGGAGACGTCGATCATGATCCCCAACCGGTTCATTTCTGCAACCACCTGTTCCCCAAAGGGGCTGAGGCCGTTCCAGGTGCGGGTTGAATCGTAGGAGGAGTCGCAGATCTGGTTATCCTTAGAGTGCGTGAGGGTGATGTAGCGAATGCCGCGTTCATAAAAATGGCGCAGATTTGCCAGGTCTTTTTCCAGCGGCGCGCCGTTTTCCATCCCCAGGGCTAAGGAGACCTTGCCTTCCTGAAATTGCCTGTGCACGTCCGCTACGGAAGCGGCGAGGGCGAATTTATCCGGCCAGTCGCGGGCGAATTTTTCCACCATGTCGATCAAGCGGTCGGCGAATTGCTTCGCCCCGCCTTCCTTTTGATAACGGGAGGGGGTATAAATCGACATGAAGGGGACGTTCAGGCCGCCTGCTTTCGCCTTCGGGTAATCGAAATCGCCGATGGTGAGGCCGGAAATATCTTCGGGATATTCTTGCAGGCGGTAAGGAACATCGATATGCCCATCGGCGATGATGAACTTCTGCGCCAGCTCCCGGGCTTTTTCCGGCGTCGGGGGGATTATTTCTGCACCAGGGCTTTCGCCGCCGCCGCAAGCCAGCATACACCCTGCAATGCCAATCGCCATCCCAAACCTCTTCAAATTTGCCGATTTCATACCCTGTCCTCGTGAACGTTAATGAAACCCAGAGACATGCTAAAGCATGGCAATCAATTAGATTTAACAGCAGGCTCCTATCGTAACAGTAAAACAATCGCCGGTAGCGTTTCTTCTCTCGGCTTCCGGCAATTGCCCGCCAATGTAGCATTTTTTGCCCGGATAAAAAAGACCAAACTGCGCCCGGCCATCGGGAGCGAAGCGTGTTTTTCAGGAGATAGTTTTAGTTCTTGACAGGAATGCGTCAAAATTGTAAATTATGATTGACACATTTAATAAGCGTTAATTATAATCGACGATTTTTCGGAGCAATTTCATGGAAGCGTTACTCGAACAGTACAATCCCCACTGGAGCCAGCCTTACGAATTCAACCTTATTCCCCGCGCGAAATATTCCGGCCAGGTGATGAGCCTGGCGGCCCGCAAAGAAATCACGGTGCTGAAAGGCATTCGCCGCTCCGGCAAGAGCAGTTTGCTCAAGCTGGTCATCAACGCGCTGATCAAAAAGGGCGTTCCGGCGCAGAACGTTCTTTTCATGAACCTGGAAGATTACCGCTTCGGCAGCGAGAAGAGCGTGGCGACCCTGGATCAGATTTACCAGGCTTATCTGCAAAAAAAAACGCCCGCGGGGAAAATTTATATCCTGCTGGATGAAATCCAGGAGATCCCGGGCTTCGAGAAATGGCTGCGAACCTATTACGAGCAGCAGGAATCCCTCAAATTCATGATTACCGGGTCCTCTTCCTCGCTCTTTTCCAAAGAGCTGGCCACCCTGTTGACCGGCCGCCAGATTCCGGTGGAGGTCTTTCCGTTCTCCTTCCGGGAATTTCTGGCCTACAAAGCGCCCGCTCTTCTGGAGGCCATCGACAGCAAGCCCCTGGATTCTCTATATCTTTCAAAGACTTTTGGGGAGGTGGAGCCGCTGCTGCGCCAGTATTTAGACCAGGGAGGATTCCCGGAAATGGTCAAGAACGAGCAGCCGGAGGGCAACATCCTGGCGCTGCAGCAATATATTGCGGACATTATTCTGCGGGATATTGCCCAGCGCTACAACATCCGCAAGATCGAGGTGCTGCAAAAATTAGCCCTCTACCTTATTTATAATATGGGCAATTTCATCAACGTGAGCCACATTGCCGAGCAGGTGGGCAGCAACCGCACCACCGTGTTAGAGTTGATCGCCTACCTGAAAGAAGTGTATATGATTTTCACTACCGGCAGTTTTTCTTTTTCGTTGAACGAGCAACTGACTACCACCCGCGCCCGGCGGGTGTACTGCATCGACAACGGTTTTTTTGCGGCGATCAAGACGAGTTCGGAAAAAGACTTTCCCAAAAAGATGAAAAACGCGGTATTCCAGCAATTACGCTTTCACTGGGACCGGGAACTGTTTTATTGGAGAGAAAAAGTGGAGATCGATTTTGTCTTCCAGAACGGCTTTCCGGTAAGCCTGACTGCGGACGAGGGCGATAAGGACCGGGAAGTGTACCAGCTATTTCACTATCTGCACCAGCATAACCTGCCCCTGGGATTGCTGATTAGCTGGAAAAAGCTGCAAATCTTAGAAGAAAACGAGCGCAAGGTTTTCATCCTGCCGTTGTGGCTGTTTTTGGTGAAATCGCAGGAAGAGATACTGGAATACGGGGGGTGAGTGAAACTTCGGACGGGTTAAAATTTGAATTTTTATCTCGCACAAAGCCGCTAAGTTCGCTGAGAATTGTTTTATTGGGAGAGTATGATCAATGCTGACCGAAAGTTAACGGGTGCGCGCCCGGTCAGGCATCATACTTACTCATTCGGATTTGGCAGCCTGGCTTATTTTTTCTTGAACCCAGAGGTTGAGTAGGGTCTCTTCACTAATTCCACGTTCCTTAGCTATTTCCCTGATTCTCAAGGAAAGATGGCTGTCTAACGGGTAGTACCTGCGCTGAGATGTAATGTTCACCTCGAATTCCACCTCCGTTTGTTCTCCAAATTCTGTGGCATCGTGTTCATCCCAAAACGCGCCAATTTCCTGATAAGTGCGAGCGTTTGAAACAGATGATTTACCTGGCATATTTAATCCTCTCTTTTGCTGTCATGTCCCTTGCCGAAACAATGATGGCTCTTTTGTCCTGCGTATAAACAAATTGGACTTTTGACAAATTGGCTACCAGCTTTAGGGCTAACCGCACCAAAATTTATTATCTTGACCCCCTTTTTTATACTTTGGAGCAAAAAGGGGTTAAAGCTGTAAAGTATAAAAAAGTCACCATACGTCCTAAGAAGATTGAAGCCAATTC
>WYBG01000096.1 GCA_011526015.1 Deltaproteobacteria bacterium
CTTTCCAGATGAAGCCGTCGCTGCCGGAACCGGAGCCGTAGGAGACCATCAGGATGCGGTCGCCCGGTTTGGCGATGTCCAAAATGGCGGTGAGGCCCAGGGGCGAGGAGCCGGAGTAGGTGTTGCCTATGATCGGGCAGAGCAGCCCGGTTTCCATCTGGCTTCTGGAGAAGCCTAACATTTTCCCGGCGCGCAGGGGGAATTTGCCGTTGGGCTGGTGGAACACCGCGAAGGTAAAATCCTGCGGTTTCATCCCCGCCCGTTCCATGATGCCGTTGGCCGCGCCCAATACGTGCTTGAAATAGGCCGGTTCCCCGGTAAACCGCCCGGCGTGCTCGGGATAGAACTGGTATTCCCGCCGCCAGAAATCCGGGGTGTCGGTCATGAACGAGTAGGTGTGCTCGATCTCCGCCAGCACGTTATTGCCGCCCATGATAAACGCCGCGCCCCCCGCGGAGGCAGTGTATTCCAGCGCGTCGCCGGGCTTGCCCTGGGAGGTATCCGCGCCGATTGCTAAGGCGTATTCCATCCAACCGGATTTGACCAGGGCCATGGTGACGAACATCGCCTCGGTGCCGGCCTTGCAGGCGAATTCGAAATCCGCGCAGTGCACCTCCGGGGTGGCCCCGATGGCGTCCGCCACCACGGTGCCG
Organism: Deltaproteobacteria bacterium; assembly: GCA_011526015.1. Classification (GTDB taxonomy): domain Bacteria; phylum Calditrichota; class Calditrichia; order RBG-13-44-9; family J075; genus JABWBP01. Next base: position 654 of record WYBG01000096.1, read on the forward strand.
CTGGGCTTCACCGCGTAGGGGTGGGATTCCGAGCCTACGTAGATCGCCCCGATTTTTTTAGGATCGATGCCCGCGCGTTTGAGGGCGTTGCGCGCCGCCTCCACGGAGATGCTGATGGTATCCTCATCCGAAGAGGGAACGGATTTTTCCTCCAACACCAATCCGCTTTTGTAGCTTTCGGCGTCGGTGCCCCAGACTTTGGAGATTTCCTCCACTTTGATGCGCCGCCGGGGAACGTGAGCGCCGTAACCAACGATTCCGATCATGGGTGTTCTCCTTTGATAAGTGACTAAAGTGAACTAAAATGGCTAAAGTGCCTGAAGTGTCTAAAGCGCCTGAGAGAGTTAAAGTGCCGGGGCTTGCCGGAAAGACGGAGGTTGGGTGGAAGCAAGTTTTCGCTCTTTCGCCCCTGTAAAGCACTTTCGAATTTAATATCGTAAATGTTACTTTATCAAAACCATGACTTTTATCAGGGTTTTACATGACTTTTAACAGGAAAAACCGGCTAAAACAGCCGCGCCGGGGCGAATGGGAAGGGGAAAATAATTCTTTGCGCCTTTTACCGGGGAGATTTGCGTTTTACATTCTCCCCTTCGTTTTCTTTCAGCGTCAAGCTGAAGCTTGACACTCCAAAAGCATCAACCGGCGAGGCAAGGAGGTGAGCAATGGCAGAGGTGGTTTTTCGCGCCGGGGTAGGCGCTGTGATTATCAACGGCGCAGGCGAAATCCTGGTCTTTCAACGCTCGGATAATGACAGCGTTTGGCAATTGCCCCAGGGAGGGTTGAAAACCTCCGAAGAACCCCTCCAGGGAGTGCTGCGGGAAATCCGTGAAGAAACCGGCATCGAAGCCGGCCAGCTCCGGCTTCTGGGGGAGCATCCGGATTGGCTGGCCTACGAATTTCCCGCGCAGATACGGGCTACGAAAACGTATCTCGGCCAGGCGCATAAATGGTTCCTGTTCAGATTTACCGGCATTGAAAACGGCATCGACCTGCAAGCGGCGGAGGATGACGAATTCAAAGCCTGGCAGTGGATGAGCGGGGCGGAATTGCTCGAAAAAACCTTCTCCTTTAAAACCCCGGTGTATCGCAAACTGCTGGCGGAATTTTCGGATCACCTGTCGAAACCGGGTGAGTGGTGGGTGTACGTCATCCGCAGCCGGGACGGCTCTCTCTATACCGGGGTTACTACGGATGTAAGCAGAAGATTTAAAGAGCACCAGGCCGGGGGAAGGAAGTGCGCCCGCTATTTGCGAGGAAAAGCTCCTCTCGAGTTGGTCTTTCACAGCCCCATCGGCCTGAAGCGGGAAGCGTTGCGGGTGGAAAAGCGGCTCAAAAAACTGGCAAAGCCGGAGAAAGAGGCGCTGGTTCTGGGCAAAATGACCCTGGTGGAAATAGTAGGCAGTAGGCAGGGGCAGTAGGCAGGAGCAGTGGGCAGGTGGCAGAAACAATAATAAAATTAGTAATTTTGATGTCACTCTGAGCGGAGTCGAAGAGTGAGAGGGATATTTTCGGATAGGTTCTTCCCGTCCGTTGCCCCTGCTCCTGTCCCTGCCCCCTGCCCCTGCAACCGAGCGGAGACTCATCAATGAACCTGAAAATAAAGTTCCCCCGGCCGGCGCTGTACTGGCGGTTGTTGCGCCGCCAGCGCCAGCGCCTGCAACGGCGGCTGAGCCGCCTGGGGGTTCCTGACTATGCCATTTTCAGTTTTTTTGCAGTCGTAACCGGCGCGGTGGCAGGAGCTGCGGCGGTAGCTTTTTACCAAACCGTTCATTTACTCCACCTGTTCTTCTTCAGCGCTGGAACCGGTTGGCTTTTTTTCATGGGCGGGCTGGCGGTTATCCTGATGCCCGCCCTGGGTATGCTGATCCAGAACCTGATGATCGCCCTGGCCCCGGAAACCGCCCGCAAGCGCGGGGTGTTGGAGGTGATCAAAGCGGTATCCTTCCGGGGCGGCTACATCCCCTTGCGCACCACCCTGTTTCATTTTTTGGCCCCGGCCATTTGCATCGGCTCCGGCGGCACCGTGGGGCCGGAAGGCCCGGTCGCCCAGTTGGGAGGGGGAGTGGCCAGCAAGATGGGCAGCCTCTTCGGCCTCTCCGACTCCCGCCGGCGCATGTTCACCGCCGCAGGCTCCGGGGCGGCCATTGCCGCGGTGTTCAATACCCCCTTAGGCGGGGTTTTCTTCGCCCTGGAGGTGGTTTTGCTGAACGATTTCCACGCGCCCACTTTCTCCGCCCTCATCCTCGCCTCCGTGACCGCCAGCGCCATCTCCCGGGCCTTTTTAGGTAATACACCCACGTTTTCCTTCGCCAATCCTTACATCGGATCCTACGAGCAGTTTTACCTCTACGCCATTTTAGGGATTGGAGCGGGGATCATCTCCCTGCTCTATATCCACTACTCGGAGGCGCTGCACGGGCTTTTTTCCAAACGATGGTCGCTCCGCTTCCCGCGCTGGTCTCTCATGGGAGCGGTCGGGCTGGTGATGGGCGCTTGCGGGTATTTTTATCCCGATATTTTTGGCATCGGTTACGACGCCATCAACAAAGTGCTGGCGAGCGAACTTTCCTGGAAAATCGTGGCGGTGCTGTTGCTGATGAAATTCCTGTTAGTGCCGCTGATCCTCCATTCCGGGGGATTCGGGGGGTTGTTTGCACCCTCCCTGTTTATGGGCGCCTGCTTCGGATTTTTGTACGCCCTGGGGCTGAAAGCGTTCTTCGGGGTGCAGGTGGATGTCGTGACCTACGTGCTGGTATCCATGGGCGCGGTGTTAGGGGGGATCAACTCCATCCCCATCTCCGCGATTTTGATCATCTTCGAGATGACCCGGGATTACAGTTTCATCCTGCCCCTGATGTTAGCGGTGGTCACCAGCACCATGATCGTGCAGTTGTTGATCAAGGGATCGATCTACACCCGGCATCTGGAGCAGCAGGGGGTGCGCATCGAGCGGGGGCGGGAAATCAATATTTTGCGTTCCTTGCAAGTCAAAAATATCATGCGGGAAGACGTGGCGCTCATCCCGGAGCATCTTCCCCTCTCGAATTTATTCACCCTGCTCATCGAAAGCCCCCACAGCACCTTTTACACCGTTAATAAAGAAGGGAAGCTTGCAGGTACGATCACTGAAGGCGACTGGCGCCCCATCATCACCGATTACCAGCATTTGCAGAAACTGTTAGTGGCGGGAGACATCGCCCGCCCGGGGACCTCGGTGGTGCAGGAAAACGACGACCTGGACTACGTGCTGAAGCTCTTCGGGCATGAAAATGTGGACGAGTTTCCGGTGGTTTCGGCAAACGATCCCGATAAAGTGATCGGCTCGGTGTGGCGGCAGGACGTGATCGCGGCCTATAACCGGGAAAGTTTGAAATACAACCTGGTGGACGGCCTCACCCACGGGCTGAAGGCGGTCAACTCCGCGCACGACGTGAACCTGGCCAAGGGATTTGCGGTGGCGGAGCGCCGCGCCCCGGCCGAATTCGCGGGCAAAACCCTGGCGCAACTGCGCCTGCGCAACCGCTACGGCCTGGAGGTGCTGATGATCCGTCCCGCCAAATCCCCCTTTGGCGAGGAGAAAGCGGAGCAGGATTTTATCATTCCCGCCCCGGATTACGTGCTGCAGCCGGGAGATACCCTGGTGGTGTTCGGCAAAGAAGAATCCATTGCCGCGACGCGAAACTGGTATTAAATTTCCGGCAGTCCTAAACGATTAATGCTGTTTAAAAAAGTGCATGGTGTCATTCCCACGAAGCTTGTCCCCGTGAAAACGGGGAGTGGGAACCCATAAACTCAGTAGAAATAGTGGATTCCCGCTTTCGCGGGAATGACAAAATGGGTGGTCGAAGAGCATAGCAGCATTACCTGTATAGGACTACCAAATTTACCGGTAACTTTTCCGGCTTAAAAAAGGGGGTTATTATGAAGCGACTTACCAATGAACCGGCAACGCGAAAGCGTTTCTACCTGTTTTTGATTTTATCAGTTTTAGGAACCATGATCCGGCCTGCCTTTGCGCAAGCGGAACGCGCGCCCGGCCATACCCAAAACGTGGTCTCCTCTTCGATTCCTTCCAATAGCACTCCCGTTTTCGGGGAATTTATCACCGTGGCAATCTCCATCGACATGAGCGGCATGGCGCCGCCAAACAACTTCTTGAACAGTTTTATCGGCAGCCTGAACTGGGATCCCGAGGTGCTGCAATATATCAGCAATTCCGGCCTGCTCAACGGCTTTGTGGGATACGTGAATGACATAATCACTCCAAACGGGTCGATGGACTTTAACGGCGAAAGTGAGATCGGGGCCGGCGGGGTCTTTGATATTTTAGAGATTACCCTGAAAGTGACAGGCGGGGCCGGTTCAGCGTCGGCGCTGGATTTGGAATATTGGGACATGAATTCCGGCGCCCAAAGCCTGCTGCCCTTTCTGATCATTGTGGCCGGGCAAATCACGGTGGCGGGAAGCAACAACAATCCCCCGGTGTTGCAGCCCATCGAAGACCAGGGCGTTGTTGCCGGGCAAATCCTGGAAGTGGAAATTTCCGCAACCGACCCGGATGGCAACGCCATTACCCTGGCGGTTGGCAACCTGCCTGCTTTCGGCAGCTTTATCGACCACGGCGACGGCAGCGGCACCATTACCTTTGCCCCAATGATTGCCGACGTTGGGGCTTATGATAACATCAAAGTAATCGCCGCCGACAACGGCGCACCCCCGCTGCAAGATACGGTGTACTTCTCCTTCTGGGTTATGGACAATTTTATCTCCACAGTGGTTCCCTCCGATAGCCTTCCCTCTCCCGGCGATACCCTGGCGGTAGCGATAAACTTCGATATGAACGGAATGGCCCCGCCGTGCCATTTACTGGGTGGTTTTAACGGAACCTTGGAATGGGACCCCATGGTTTTGCAATATGTTGGGGCTTCGGGTTTTTTGCAGGGATTTAACGGCGCCGTGAATACCACCAACGCCGCCGCGGGCGAGCTTGGTTTCAACGGTTTAAAACAGGGGGGGCAGGCGGGACAGTTTGACGTGGTAATTTTCTATTACCTGGTCACCGGCAGCCCGGGCGACCCGGTGATGATGGATTTGGAATATTTTTCCGTATCCCCTGCAATCTGTTTCATTAACATCATGCCCTTTTTGATCATCGTGGACGGGCAGATTGCCGTGGTGGGAAGCAACAACAATCCTCCGCAGTTGCAGCCCATCGAAGACCAGACCGCCATCGAGATAACCCCTTTGGCGGTGGAAGTCTTCGCCGTTGACCCGGACAGCGATACGATTGCGCTGGCGGTCAACAACCTGCCCTCCTTCGGCAGCTTCATCGACCATGGCGACGGCAGCGGAACCATCACCTTCACCGCCGGCCTTCATAGTGATACCGGCGCGTATTCCAACATTGAAGTGATTGCCGCGGATAACGGCGTTCCGCCGCTGCAAGATACGGTATATTTTTCCGTCACGGTGATTCCCATCTTCCCCTCCGCCCTCGTTCCCTCGGATACGCTGCCTGCGCCGGGAGACACCCTGGCCGTGGCGGTAAATTTTGATCTAACCCGGCTCTCCCCGCCGGAAAACATTATGGGTACTTTTACCGGTTTTCTCAATTGGGATCCTGCGGTGCTGCAATATGTCGGCAACTCCGGCCTGTTGCAGGGGTTTATCGGCAGTGTTTTTAATTTAGACCCTATACAGGGAACGCTTAGATTCAATGGCGCATCAAATACTCCCCAGGGGGGACAGTTCGATGTATTGATTTTTTATTACCGGGTGGCCGGCGAGCCGGGCGATCCGGTTATCATGGATTTGGGATACCAGGCCATGAATTGCTTTCTGTGCTTCAACAACTCACTGCTCGTCCTCGTGACTCCTTTGGACGGCCAAATCGCGGTGGTGGGAAATCCCGCCGTGCTGACGGATTCGCTTCCCCCGGACTGCATCACCCTCGGCGTAAATCCCGGCCCGCCCATTACCCTGGAGATTGCCCTGCAGGATACCGGCAGCGGGCTGGCGCAGGTGCAGACGCTCACCCTGGTGAACGCGACCCTCAACGTGCCGCCCTTTACCCCCGGCACAACTGAACAAATTATCCTCACCGCCGCGAAGATCAACCAAACCCAGCCCAGCACCGTGCTCATCGAAGCGCTCGACCTGGCCGGTAATTCCGTGGTCTGCGACCCGGTGTATATGCAGGTCGCCACGGCAACTCCCGGCGAATTCGACCTGGCGCAAAATTATCCCAATCCCTTCAACCCCGCTACAACCATCGGTTTTCAGTTACCAGCAAACCGTCTCGTTACCCTGAAGATTTACGACATTACCGGGCGGCTGGTCAAAACCCTGCTGCGCGAATCCCTGCCGGCGGGTTACTACGCCATCCCCTGGGACGGAACCGGCGAGCGCGGCGAAGCGGTAGCCGGGGGCGTCTATCTCTATCGCCTGGCCGCGGGGGATTACGTCAAAACGCGCAAAATGCTGCTGGTAAAGTGATCCGGATGAATAAAGACCTCAAAGGTTTCTAAAACCTTTGAGGTCTATCCACAGGTGATTGATTGCAGGAACCCATGAATCCCACTTCTCCCAACGCTCCCTCCGCTGCGTTCGACAACGTTGACATTCTGGTTAAAGAGGTGCGCAAACACTTCAAAGACGTGAAGGCGGTGGACGGCATTTCCCTGGAAATTCACCGCGGCGAATTCATCGCCCTGCTGGGACCCAACGGGGCCGGCAAAACTACCCTGGTGGAAATGGTCGAAGGCATCCAGAAACCGGATGCCGGGGAAATCCGCATCCAGGGGAAAACCTGGCAGGACCACGCCGGGGAATTGCGCCATATTTTGGGAATTTCCCTCCAGGAGACCTTTTTTTTCGATAAACTGACCGTCAGGGAAACGCTAACGCTCTTTGCCAGCTTCTACGGGTTGCTGCGCGAGCGGGTCGGGGCGATTCTGGACCTGGTAAATTTAGAGGAGAAGAAAAACGCCTACGTGGTCAACCTCTCCGGGGGGCAGCGCCAGCGGTTGGCCCTGGGCGTTGCCCTGCTGAACAACGCCCGGATTCTGCTGCTCGACGAACCCACTACCGGCCTGGACCCCTCCGCCCGGCGGGAAATCTGGAACATCCTCATGAAACTGAAAGCGGAGAGCAATACCACCCTCATCCTTACCACCCATTACATGGAGGAGGCGGAGTTCCTGTGCGACCGGATCATCATCATGGATAAGGGGAAGGTGCTGGCCGAGGGAACCCTGGAGCAGCTGCTTTCCCGCAGCAACAGCAGCGAGATCATCGAATTCGCTATTGCGGAGGAGCGTCCGCAGTTTGATTTGAAGGGCCTGAACGGTTTTCAGAAATTTACCTGGGACGGAAAGCTGAACCAGGGGCAGTTGTTGGTGGACAGCATCGTTGCCCGGCTGCCGGAATTCTTAGAACTCCTGGAACGGCAGCGCCTCACCCTGCGGGCGTTGGAATGCCGCAAAATGACCTTAGATGATCTGTTCATCTCCATGACCGGGCGGCATCTACACCAGGAGCCATGATTGATCTTGACAATCATCCCCAACATGGCATACTTTCAGACAGCTTAAAAGCGCCAAAGGAGAAGATAAATGAGGCAATACAAGTACACCGTCATCATCGAACCGGCCGAAGAGGGCGGTTATATCGCCCGCGTTCCGGCCCTGAACGATTTAGCAACTGAAGGGGAAACCCTAAAAGAAGTAAAAGACATGGTAAATGACGCGATCCGGGGATACATTCAAACCTTAAAATTGAATAACCTTCCTATCCCGGAAGATTTCTTCAAAGAGAAACCCCGAATTCACAAATTAGACCTTATTCATAGATAAGCGTATGTTTTATAGCAGATTGAATAGCCCCCCGATTTATCGGGGGGGCACAAATTAACCTCATATCTTAATTTTCCGGGGCTTTAGCCCCCCGTGGTGCAACAA
>WYBG01000097.1 GCA_011526015.1 Deltaproteobacteria bacterium
ATTCCAGGGCGGCATTTTGGCTGATCGAAATTTGCCAGACCAGATCGCTGCCCCCGGAATTCGCAATGGTCAGGGTGTGGGTGGAGGTTGTTCCGGCTGCCAGGGTATCGGCCAGGGCCGCGGGCGTCACGGCAATATCCGGGGGAATCACCCCCTCGCCCTGCAGCGCAACGGTTATGACCGGTTCATCGGGGTCGTTGCTGGTGATGGTGAGAGCGCCGCTGCTGACCACCGGGTTGACCGGGGTGAAAGTGACCTCTACAAGCTGCTCTTCCCCGGGATTCACGCTGAAATTGCTAATATCCACGGTGAAATCCGCATTATCGGAGACGATACTGCTGACGGTCAAAAGGTCGGTGCCCTCGTTGCCGATCAGCAGGGAGAGGGTTTTGGAAGCGGTGATGAACACTGGCCCGAAATCCAGCGCCGCAGGCGATGCGGCGATGTCCGGCGCCCCGGTGACGTGCAGGTGCGCGGGAACGGCCACTTCCGGGTCGGTGGGATCGTTGCTGGAAATAACGATGTTGGCGTTATAATCGCCGCCGTTCAAATCCGTGGCGTCGAAGGTCACGGTAATATCCAGCAAACCCCCCGGGGGAATGCTGCCGGAGGTGGGATCGGCGCTCACAAAACCGGCTGCCCCGCTGCTCCAGAACGCGGCGTTGTGCAGGATCAGGGGAATGTCCCCGCTCCAAAAACCCGTCTCGGCCAAGAAAATATTCACGCCCGCCACGGTTCCTTTGGTAGCCACGAAGGGCGCGCCGGTATTCCAGGCGGCAATTTCCTCCGCGCCGGGGATGATGGTAAGGTCGGAGACGATCAAAAATCCCTCCGCGCTTTGCACCCCTTCCATAATCGGGTGGGTGGGGTCGAAGCTGCCCAGCGCCGCGTTGCCGCTAACGAATCCCACGTTGAAAGGAACATACCCCTCGTCAGCCAGCCGGCCCATGATTTCCCAGCCGCCCACGAAGGCTGCAATGGTAACGGTAAGCCCGCCCCCGGCATCCACGTAATCGGCCAGAACGTTGCCCAATCCCACCGGGTCCACGAAAGCGCAATTATTTCCTAAGATGACCGCCTCATAGGCCAGCAGGTCATTCAGGGAGGGTACGATATTCCCGTCCCAAACATCGACCGCCTCAACGTCGGGAAACGCGGCGAGCAACGCCTGAATCTCGCTGACGTTACTACAGCTTGCCTCAAAAAGGAGCAAAATACTGATTCCCTGGGAAGAGAGCGCCTCCGCGGGAACGCGGGGTTGGCTCAAAGCCGGCCGAAGGGGAAAATGCCCGGCGCTGAAGCGACCTCCCGGGGTTGCGGTAGAATGCGCCGCCGGAAACGCCGGCCCCGGGAGCGGGTTTTTGAAATAGCTGCGCGCCTTAATGGACGCGGCGGCGGTCCCTTCGATGCTGATCTGAAAATCCAGGTTGCTGCCGCCGGAATTCGTGATGGTTAAGATGTGCGTGGAGGTCTGGCCGGTCAGCAGGCTGTCGCCCAGGGAATCGGGCGCGACCCCGATTTCCGGGGCAATCAGCCCTTCTCCTTGCAGCGCAACGGTTACCGCCGGCTCATCGGGATCGTCGCTGCTAACGGTGAGGGTTCCGGCGCTGACCACCGGGTTTACCGGGGTGAAAGTGACCTGTACAAGCTGCTCTTCCCCGGGATTCAGACTGAAATTGGTGAGATCAACCGTAAACAGGGGATTATCGGAAGCAATGTCGCTCACGGTCAGCAGGTCGGTGCCCTCGTTGCTCACCAGCAGCGGCAGGGTTTTGGAGGCGGTGATGAACACCGGCCCGAAGTCCAGCGCCGTGGGCGATAGCGCGATATCCGGCGCACCGGTCACGTGCAGGTGCGCGGGAACGGTTACAACCGGATCGGTGGGATCATTGCTGTTGACCAGGATAAGGGCGTCGTAATCCCCACCGTTCAGGCCCGCGGCGTCGAAGGTAACGGTGACGTCCATGCTGCTGCCCGCCGGTATCACGCCCGAGGCCGGATCCGTGGAAAGCCAATTCGCACCGATGGAGGAGAGCGAATAGGCCACGGCATTGTAGAGCATGGGGCCGGCGTTATATCCATTGATATAGAGAAATTCCCAGGTCATGCCGGTGGCGATCACTTTTCCGTTTCCGTAAGGGTATTCCACCGTGGTGGGAACCGCGGAAAGGGAGGTTACGGTAATGATGGAAGCGTTGGGCGGCAGGTTGGCCAAATAACAGTGATTGGCATAATTCCCCTCTAACACCGTGGGCAGGCCGGCAACGATGGGATGGTCCGGGAGCACCACCTGGTTGAAATTCTCCTGGTTGCCGTGTAACACGTTTACCCCGTTGACGATATTCACGTTGTCGCCCTGGGTGGCCAGTTGGTACTGCACCACCCCGCCGCTGGCGGCAAAGTCCTCGAATTTCCCGACGTTGGCGGAAATGGCGTTGTAATAGTCAAAAGATTGGTCTCCCACGGTAATGATGATATCGAATGGGGAGAAATCCGTGGCCGCGATCTGGTTGGAATTGATTACCGTGGACGCAATGCCGAAGTTGTCAAAAATGAAGGCGGACATGTCCACCCCCCAGGCGAAAAAGTCCTGAATGACCAGGATGGCGCTGTCGCTAACGCTTTCGCGGAACGGAGCCGGAACCACCGGCTCGCGGGAGTGGGGCGCGGTAGAATTGACCAGGCGAGAGGGAGCGCCGGCATAGTTCAGGGGAGCTATTTTTCGCGAGTGCCTGGCATCGTTGCGGTACGGGGCGGAGAAAGCGACTTTCACCGCGTCCGCGCTGATATTCTGGGTTAAAATCTCGAAAACCAGGTCGCTGCCCCCGGAATTCGTGATGGTTAAGGTGTGCGTGGAGGTCTGGCCGGTCAGCAGGCTGTCGCCCAGGGAGTCCGGCGCAACCCCGATTTCCGGGGGAATCAACCCCTCGCCTTGCAGCGGGACCGTTACCACCGGCTCATCGGGATCGTCGCTGGAAATGGTGAGGGTTCCGGCGCTGATCCCGGGATTCACCGGCCCGAATACCACATCGACCGGCTGGTTTTGCCCGGGAGCCAGGTTGAAGGCGGTAATATTGACCCAGTAGTCGGAATTGTCGGAAACGATATTGCTGACGGTTAAAAGGTCGGTGCCCTCGTTTTTAACCAGCACTACCAGGGTATCGAACGCGGTGATGAACACCTGCCCGAAGTCCAGCGCCGCGGGCGACACCGCGATATCCGGCGCCCCGGTCACCTGCAGGTGGGCGGGAACGAAGAGCTGGGATTCATCCGGGTCGTTGCTGAGGATTTCGATCTCCGCATCGTAATCGCCGCCGAATAGCCCCGCGGCGTCGAAGGTCACCGCCAAATCGATGCTCTGGCCGTTCGGGACGCTTCCCTGGGCCGGGCTTACGGACAGGAAGGAGAAGCCCGCGGAGGTTACCATCACGTCATCGAAAAACCAGCCCGGGAAGTCATTCACCGCCCCGTCCCCGGTATCGAAATAGAAGCGGATGTGGATAACTTCTCCCGCATAGGCGGAGAGGTCTAAAACGGTCATCAGCCAGCCGCCGCTGCTGCCGGAGGGGGCCTGGCCGTAAGGTCCCCGCAGGGGAGTCCAGCTCGAGCCGCCGTCCGTGCTCACGTCCACCATGCAGAAGTCCCAGCCGAATTCGGTTTCGTAGCTTTCAAAAAACTCCAGGGTAACGGGCGCGGAAACGATGGAGAGGTCGATCGGCGGGCTGATCACCGCGGTATTGATCTGGTTGCCGGTTGCGTACGTTCCCTGGGCCTCGATGCCGCACCACCAGCTGGTAACCGGGCTGTTAAACG
>WYBG01000584.1 GCA_011526015.1 Deltaproteobacteria bacterium
GTGCTAGTTCTAATAACGGGCACTCGGTCTAACCGCGAATTGACGCGAATGGACGCTAATTTAGGCTGGTCTCGATCCCATAGTCATTTGCGTTTATTCGCGTACTTTCGCGGTTTAAATCAACTAGCACTACCGGTTTGCTTCTCTATGCGGGGCTGGACTTAATGATATTTGATTTTCTCTGTGCCCTCTGTGGCTCTGTGGCAAATTCTTGCGGACCGCGTAACATCAGTTATCAGTCAAAATATAACCACTACCAACACATGAACACTCAAGCACCTGAACACGAATTTTCATTCCGCCAGCGCCGGCAGGCCGATGGGGTTCGCCAACTGAATCTGTTTCGCCAGCGCCAGCACCGCTTCTTCCCCCTGCGGGCGCCCGACGATCTGCAAACCCACCGGCAATTTCCATTTGGTCAGCCCGGCGGGAACGCAGCCCACCGGCAGGCCGGCCAGGCTGAGGATAAAAGTCGGCGCGACCCAATCAATATAGGTCTTCATTTTTTGCCCGGCAATGTTGTCGGGAAAATTTTGTTCCACCGGGAAGGGGGATATGGCCATACAGGGAGTCAGCAGGTGATCGAATTTGTGGAAGAATTCGTAAAAGGTCTGCCACAGCTTTCCCCGGGCCTGCTCCGCAGCGCCTAACTCTTCCATGCGCATCGCCAGCCCTGCCTGTACGTTGCCTTTCAAATTATCTCCGAATTCGGCCAGTCTGTCCAGGCGGTGATATTGCTGGGCGACCATCCAGAAGCCGCGAATCGCCAGAAAGGGCTTCCAGGCCCAGGAGAGGTCCAATTCAATCTCCTCTACCACTGCGCCGGCCTGCCGAAGCTCGAAGACGGCGTTTCGACAGATCGCTTCCACTTCCTCGTCAATGCCGATGCCGGCAATATCCCGGCAATAGGCGATCCGCAGCCCTTTTGATATGCCCTTGCGCACTGCCGCTAAAAAATCCCTCCCTTTGGTGGGCTGGCTAAGCGGCGAAAGCGGGCTGGGCCCGCTGATTGCTTGCAGCATCAAGGCCACGTCCTCGGCGGCGCGCGCCATGGGGCCGGTCACCTGCATGGTATCCCAGGGGTAGTCGGAAGGCCAGGTAGGCACTAAGCCCGGGGAAGGGCGCAGCCCTACCACCCCGCAGAAGGATGCGGGAATGCGCAGGGAGCCGCCCAAGTCGGTTCCTTCCGCTAAGGCGATCATCCCGGTAGCCAGGCCAGCCGCCCCCCCACCGGTGGAGCCGCCGACGCTCAGTTCCGGATTCCAGGGATTGCGGGTGCGCCCAAACACCTCATTGAAGGTATTGCCGCCGGTGGCGAATTCCGGGGTGTTGGTTTTGCCTAAAATGATCGCTCCCGCCGCTTTCAGGCGCTGCACCACCAGGGCGTCTTCTTTAGGAATATGATTCGCGTACAGCGGGGAGCCGTAGGTGGTGCGCAGCCCGGCCACCGGGGTAACATCCTTGATCCCCGCCGGTAAACCGTGCAGAAGCCCCATCTTGCTCGCTTTGGAAACCTTTTTCTCCAAATCCTTCGCATCATCCAGCGCCTTTTCGGAAATGGTGACGACGGCATTCACCGTCCCGTTGTACCGCTCGATCTGCGCCAGCGAAGCTTCGATCACTTCCGAAGGCGAAATTTCTTTCCGGCCAATCAGTTCCCGTATTTCCGCGGCGGATCGACGAACGATTTCTTCAGCGTTTTTCATACCTGCATTCCTTTGAGCTTGCGTGTGCGGATACGGAATTTTGGGACGCACCCAGGCGAGGTTCCGCCGCGTTGCGGAGTACCGCGGAGCAACGTCCGTGTTAGAGAGCGCCGCGAAGATCCGCGATCATATACCTGCACGGTCCGTACTCCGGGTCATCGAACTCGCGAAAGAGGCGAAATCCGGCCTTCTCGTATGCCCGAATGGCGGCTCGATTCGAGATCGACGTTCCTAAACCGGCGAACGCCACTCCCTCCTCTCGAAGTTTTGCCAGCAGTAAAGTTAGCGCTCTTGGGCCGATGCCCCTGCCGAGGAATTCCAATTCCCCGACCAGAATGTCGATGTCCACCAGGCATTCGGGAAGGCAGGCCAACCCGGCTGCATCAAGCTCCTCTTCTGATGGTTTCTGCCAGCACAGGTAGCCGACCGGTTTCCCGTCAGCGAGGATCAAGGCTTGAGTCCTGATTGGCCACGACCTTAACATCGTTATGCACGATTCCGGATCCCCCCACCATCGACCCACATGTGGAAGGCGCAGCCAGGTATTGAGGCGCTCTAAGTCTTTTTGCGGATCAAAAGCGGCGAGTTCAACCCTATGGGTATGCGCGACCACATCAATCACCTTTTTGACTGTCCATGATATGAATCTTAAACACCTCTAATCTTCCACAAACGCCACCGCCCGGCAGAACGCCGCTTCCCCGCCTTTGAATTTCCAGGGGAAACAGCCGATGGTCAGGCGTTTGTTCTGCAGCTCCGGCGCGGCAATATCTCCCCCCAGGTTCTCGATGTGCATGCAGTTGTGGGGGAAAAGCTGGTTGTGGGTCATTTGATAATCGGAATCCGGGAAGAGGTCGTCCATGTTCTCCTTGCCGAACTTTGCCTCGCATTTGGCGCGCACCCGGTCGCAGTGGCCGTGCATGCCCTTGCCCAAAAACCTGCCGATGGGCAAATCCATGGGATGGTCGGTAGAAACGCAGTCCACTCCCCAGATGTGGATTTTCTTTTTCAGCAGCCAGCCCACCATGTCGCGGTGGGCGCCGGGATGCACGTGGATATACTTTTCCTCGTCGGGAGTCTCCCCGAACTGGGCGTATTTGTGCCAGCCGGTGTGCAGGATCAAAATATCCCCCTCGCGCACCTCCACCCGGTCTTCGATCATTTTCGGAGTGTAGAGGTCCAATTCATCTATTTCGTCGGAAAGGTTCACAATCACCCCGGGGCCGTAGAGCCACTCTAAGGGAATCTGGTCGATGGTCATCCCACCGGTGACGAAATGGCGCGGGGCGTCGAGGTGCGTTCCCATGTGGTTGGAAGTCATAATATACTGGGCGTTCACCCCGTGTTCGGCTTTGCGTTTTATATATTTCACCTCAAACGGCGGGTAATACGGCCAGAATGGGGCGTCTTGATTCAAGGGTTGGGATAGATCGTAGAGTTTCATGGTTCCTCCGGTTATGTAAGTATATCGTTTTTTTAGATCTTCAGTAAATGAATCGGTGACAGGGAGAAACGGAGAACCGGAGATTTCACCGTTTCACCGGTTCTCCGTTTCTCCGGTTCATTTAATGGAAAACTAATCACGAAACAACCCCTTCACCTCCGGCTTGGTCACTTTCCCCATCACATTGCGGGGAAGCTCATCCACCACCAACAGGCGACTGGGGATTTTGTAGGCTGCCAGTTTCTCCTTTGCCCAGCGGCGTAACTCTTCCAGGTTTAAAGAGTTGACGCCGTTCAGAACCACCGCGGCGCAAACCCGCTCCCCCCATTCGCTGTCTTCCACCCCCACCACCGCGCACTCTTTGATGCAAGGATGGCTGCGCAGGATTTCTTCGATTTCCAACGCCGAGACTTTGTATCCCCCGGTTTTGATGATGTCCACCGAGCTTCTGCCCAGGATGCGGTAATACCCGCTCTCTACCACCGCCACGTCGCCGGTGCGGAACCAGCCTTCGGCGAATGCTTCCCGGGTGGCCTCCGGCCGGCGCCAGTATTCTAAAAATACGTTTTCGCCTTTTACCTGAATTTCCCCCGGCGTTTCTTCGTCGTTAACCTCCTTCCCGGATTCATCCACTAAACG
This sequence comes from Deltaproteobacteria bacterium, assembly GCA_011526015.1. GTDB lineage: Bacteria > Calditrichota > Calditrichia > RBG-13-44-9 > J075 > JABWBP01. Next base: position 3,790 of record WYBG01000584.1, read on the forward strand.
AATTTGCACCCGCGGCAGGGGAAGGCCGATGCAGCCGGGCCGCCGCTCGCCGTGCAGCGGATTGGAAAGCGCCATGCCGATCTCGGTCATTCCGTAGCGTTCCAGCAGGGCGTGCCCGCTGATGGCCTTCCATTTCTCAAAGATGCTGACCGGCAGCGCCGCCGACCCCGATACCATCAGGCGCATTCCGGCGCAGGCCTGCGACATTTTTCTTTGCTCTTCCTCCGTGGCATTTTCCCAAAACTCGATCAGCTTGATATAAACGGTGGGAACCGCCATGAACACAGTAATTTTGCCCTGAATGAAACGATCCCATACCGTGCCGGCGTCAAATTGCGGCAGCATTTCGCAGGCCGCCCCGGCCCACAGCGGGCATAAGAGGGCGTTGATGATCCCGTGAGTATGGTGCAGCGGCAGAACGTGCAGAATGCGGTCTTCCGCCGTCCATCCCCAGGCGTCGATGAGAGTGGTGATCTGGGAAGTGATATTGCGGTGGGTAGTGACAACCCCTTTGGGGCGGCTGGTGGTGCCGCTGGTGTAGAGAATCATTGCCCGGCGCGATTCTGCAATAGCGGGGAGAGGGCATTCTTCTGCGCTCGAGGCTTCCCGGGTCAAGAGAAAACGAATATTGAGCTTCCCCGCTAAGGGGCGCAGTTTTTCCTCGAACAGCGGGTGAACAAGCACCGTTTCCGCCGCGCTGTCCTGCAGCACATATTCCAATTCCGGCGCGGGATGGGAAATGCACAGGGGCAGGGCAACGCCCCCGGCCAGCCAGGCGCCCCATAACGCCGCTGCGTACTCGAACCCCGGCGGAACCATAAGGGCGACCCGGGCTTCCTGCAAATCCGGCCGGCCTTGCAGCAGGCCGGCTGCGATCTTTTGCGAGGCGCTCAGCAGTTGCGCGTGGGAATATTCGCCCTGCGCGTCGATAATCGCCGGGTGCTGCTGCTGCGTCTGCGCTCTTTTGATAATGGGAAGAGTCAAATTTCCGGACATCTCTTCGAACCGGTTACAATGTTGAAAAAATTGGGGGGTACTATGCGCTGATCATATACTGGTTAAGGGTTATTTTTGACGCTTTTTATCGACACGGAGTAACGGAGTGCAAAAACTTCAGTATTGCACCTCACCGTCGTGATCTACCCGTCAATATAAAAATTAATCCGGGGGAGGCAAGCAAAACTTTCCGGGAGGAGATTTTTCTTGAATGTGGCGGATGTTCTTTTATAGTGGCGCCAAAATACCTGAACACTAAAACACCAAAACACCCTGACACGTTTTGCCGCTTGATTCCCCCCCCGGTATTTGCTATAATGGGGCGAAAGAATATAGAGCGAAGGTGTTCAAGAAACCAAATCCCATATCAAAAGGAGGCGCGTGATGGCCAGCAAAACCTTCAACGAACTCGCCATGGAATTTGTAAAGATTTACTACGCCTGCCATCCCGGCAAATTGCCGGAAGACACCGAAAAGGCGTTCCAGGACATGATGAAGCTTCACTCCCACTACGTCAAAAAGCTGATCGACACCGGCACCAAAAAGAATATCGACTTCTTCAGCGAAAAATTCCGGGAAGAGTTTTAGTTGTGTTCAAGTGTTTGGGTGTTATGGTGTTATAGTTTTGAGTTTCGAGTTGACGGCTTTTACAACCCCAACACCTGAACATTAACACACTATAACACCCCAATTCTTTAAAAATGAAAAACTCAGAAACGCCTCAAAAAAATTCCCCGCGCCAGCTTACCCCGCAGCAGCAGTTGGCGCTGGCGACGGATAAGAACGTCTCCGTGACCGCCGGGGCGGGCTCGGGCAAAACCACCATCCTGGTGGAGCGCTACCTCAAGATCATCCTGGAGCAGCGTATCGACGTGCGCCGGGTGCTGGCCATTACCTTCACGGAAAAAGCCGCCGCGGAGATGACCGAGCGGGTCTCCGCCATGCTGCGGGAGCGTTTGGCGCGGGAAACTAACCCCGCCCGCCGCGCCCGCCTGTTAGATTTGCGGGAGCGCCTCAACTCCGCGCAAATCTCCACCATACATGCTTTTTGCGCCCGCATTTTGCGGGAATTCCCGGTGGCCTCTGGCATCGACCCGGATTTTTCGGTGCTCAGCGAATTCCAACAGGAGCTGTTCGTCAATGAAGCGGTGGAAGGGGTTTTCAGCGAGCTGGATCAGCAAACCCTGGAAACCCCTTACTCCCGGGAAGATTGGAAAGAGTTGCTGCGCCAGGTTCCGGTCGCGCTGTTGAAACAGGCGCTCGCTGCTGCCCTTCCGCATCCCTATGAAATGAAGCAGCTCCGGCAGCGTTTTGCAGAGCAATCCGACCATCAACTGTTAGGGCGATTGCAGGAACTCTTCTTCCGGCGCCTGGAAAGCGCCCTGGATACCCGCAATTTGCTGGCCGCGGCCCTCCCCCTGATGGCGCAGATCGGCGCGGCCCCGGTCTCCCGGGCGGCTTTGACCGGGCGCGGCCAGCAGGCGTTCGCACTGATCGAAAAACTCCTCTCCCTCCAATCGCCGGAAACCGATCCGGTCAATTTCTGGCAGCAATGTCTCGATCTTTCCCAATTGATGGTCACCTCCGAAGGCCAGCCCTTCAAAATTCCTTCCGGCATCGGCAAAAAAGAGGATTTGGGAGAAGCCTACGAGCCGGTCAAACAGCTTAGCGAAGCAATCCATCCCCTGGCGCGTTTCACGGGGGAAGGCTTTACTGCGGTACCGGGGCGGGTCGATTCGCTCTGCCTGGATGCGCTGCGCAAAATCCTGTTCCTGCACGAACAGGTGGAAGCGCGCTACCGGGAGAAAAAAGAGGAGCGGGGAATGCTCGACTTCGAAGACCTGCAATGGCTGGTCCTGGAAATGTTGAAAGAGCACCCCACGGTGCGCAACACCCTGCGCAACCGCTACCGCTACGTCATGGTGGATGAATTTCAAGATACCAACGATCTGCAATGGGACATCATCTCGCTGTTGGGGGAATTGGAGGGCGAATTGCAGCCGGATAAATTCTTCGTGGTCGGCGATCCCAAGCAATCCATCTACGGCTTCCGCAACGCGGACGTGCGGGTGTTCCAGCGGGTCAAAGACGTTTTTGCGGGAAAACACCCCGACCCGGAAGCCTATCCCGGCAACGTGGTGTTGGAAGAGAGCTTCCGCTTTTTGCCCTCGTTGAACGATTTCGTTAATTTTCTGTTTGGGAAAATCCTGCAGAAAGAGCCGGAGAACCCTTTTGCGGTGGGATACGAGCGTTTATCCACCCGCCGGGAGGTGCCGGACCCGGGGCGCATCGAGTTGGCGCTGCTGCACAAGGATGAGATCAAAAACCGGCCCGCGGCCTCCCAGGAAGATTACATCGCCAGCGCCATCCGGGATTTGCTGGAAAACGCCGGCGCGGAAAACGGCGCAAAGGTGTATCGCCGCCGCCAGGGACGGGAAGAACCCCACCCCATCCGCCCCGGCGACGTGGCGGTGCTGATCCCCCGCCGCACCCATTTGCTGGAATTAGAATCGAAACTGCGGCAATACGGCATTCCCTTCAAAACCGTGGGCGGGGTGGGATTTTACCGCCGCCAGGAGATTTTCGACGTGTACCACCTGCTGCGCCTGCTCGACAATCCCGATGACGACCTGGCCTTCGCCGCGGTTCTGCGCTCGCCCTTTGCGGGCATCTCCGACCCCGGCCTGTTCTACCTCTCCTTGCAGAAACGCTTTTATGAAAGCTACCGCCAAACCCTGGCAAAGATCGAAGATTTTTCGCCCTTCCCGGGGCCGGACCGCCGCCAGCTTTCCCTGTTCCGGGAGCAGCTTTCCCGCTGGGGAAATCGCCGCGACCGCCTTTCCCTCTCCCGCCTGCTCGGCGAAATCTTCGATGAGAGTTTTTACCGCACCACCCTGGCCGCGGAATGGAACGGGGAGCAGTTGCTGGCCAACCTGGATAAAATTGTGGAGATGGCACGAGAATACGAGCAGAGCGGGTTTATGTCCCTGGGGGATTTCATCGACTCCCTGCACCAGACCATTACCTTAGACCCCCGGGAAGGAGAAGCGCAGATTGCCCTGGAAGACGAGGGCACGGTGAAGATTATGACCGTTCACCAGGCCAAGGGATTGGAATTCCCGGTGGTATTTTGCCCCTATTTGCAGCAGACCCCGCGCGGGGAGAGCGCCAAAGCGCGTTTCGACAGCGACGAGGGCCTGGCGCTCAAAATTCGCGATCCGCAGAACGGTTACAAGGAAACCGCGCCGTTTTTGTATGAATGGATCGATTACCGGCAGCGCCAGAAACAGTTGGCGGAACTGCGGCGGCTCTTCTACGTATCGGTCACCCGCGCCCGCGACCGGGTGTACTTAGTGGGAAGCTACGCCGGCAGCGACCTGGAAAAGGAAAACTGCCTGGGATGGGCGGCGCGCGCCTTAGGCATCGACCCCGCGGCGCTTACCGAAGACTTTATCGAGATTGGCGGGGGCGTGAAAGTCCACTTCACCCTGAATCTCGATAGTGTGGAAGAGTCCGCCGGAGCAGAGGCGCGCCCCGCGGCCTTCCACGATATCGAGCCGGGCTTGCAGGCGCTGGAGCAAATCCTGGCCGGGCCGGTCGCAGGCTCCTTCGGAGCGGAATCCGCACCCCTGCATCTTCCCATCAACCTGCTATCCGTGAAGGATCGGCCTAAAGGCGTCACCTTCTCCGCCACCCAGTTGCTCACCTTTCAGGCCGATCCGGAGAACTATTTCCGGCGCTACCACTTAGGATTTTTCGAGAGCGACTACGAATTTCTGAAGCAGGTCTCCGACGCGGAAACCATGAGCCTGGTGAAAGGGAAGATCGTGCACAAAATTTTGGAAGAGGGGATTCCCGCCAGCGACGCGGTAATGCTGGAACGGTTGGAGCAGTGCTTTTTCACTTACGAAATATTCGATGCGGAGGACCAGCAAACCCTCAAAACTGAAGTTCCCGCGCTCTTGAAGCCCTTTGCCAACAGCGCCTTTGCCCAAAAAATTTTCTCCGCCGGGGAGTGGAAAACCGAGATCACCCTGACCATGCGCCTGGCCGAAGATTACCTCACCGGCACCCTCGACCGCATTTTCCGCAACCCCGCCGGGGATTGGGAAGTAGCGGATTACAAAACCAATAACATCACCGCCGCGGAAGTGGTGAAAACCGGCCAAAAATATGATATGCAGATGAAAACTTACGCTCTGCTGTTAGCGCAGCTTTTTCCCAACCAGCCGGCCTACCCGGTTTCACTCTATTTTCTCCTGCCGGAAAAGGAGTATCAAATAATTTACTCTCCGGCGGAGGTGCAGGAGATATACAAGGAGTTTGCCGGGCTGATCGAGCGGATTAAAGAGTATTACCCGTTTGGGGAGCGGCTGATGGGGCCTAGAGAACTTTAGGCCGCGAACTAAGTTCATGGCAAAGAATGCCGCCACGATGCAGGCGGCTTAGTAGCGAATTTTCAGACGAACTCTTATTTTTTAGGTTTTTCTTTCGGCTTTTCTTCCGTTTTTTCCTTCTCGGGAACGGTACCCAGCGCCCGCACCGACTTTACAATGCTATTTAACACCCCGTTATTTTCTTTAAAAAATTTCTCTTTTTCCGCGTCGGTGCAGAAAAAAGTATAACGCAGGTGCAGGCATACTTCCGAATCCAGTATCTGGTAGGAATAAATCTGTTTGAATTTATACCCATGCCCCATCACGTCCAGGGAACCGTTCATCTCATAGCTTTCCATGGCGTTCAATTCCACCTTCGCGGCGGCGGCATTGACGCGAACTTTGTGTTTTTCGGTCTCCTTGTCCAATTCGGAAAGGTTGTCGAATTCGCAGATCATAATGGTCTTCCGCAGGGTTTTCATAAAGCGATCCCGGTCTTTCATAAAGGCATTCAGATCTACTCTCTCCCGGTTGCGGAAACGGGAGACCCCCCCATACGGCAATTCCGGGCGCAGCGCGCTTTCGATCAAAATGGTAAGATAGTGAAGCCGCCCATAATCGGAGAGCATCTCCTGGTAAATTCGTTTGGTCAGGATCAGGGTATTCCATTCCCCGCCCAACTTGACGGTTTTGAGCAGGCGGTCCTCCCCGATCAACTCCGCGCAGATGACCGAGAAAAACAGGTTATCCCGGTGTTCCTTGTCGATCATAAAATTGAAGGCGCTCCAATCGTTGGGCAGGGTGATGCGGAATTTCATGGTTTCATTTTCAAACGTGCTGGGCTCGCGCTGGCGTTTCTTCCAGGCCTGTAGCGCCTCAAAAGCGCCTTTAACGTCTTCGGTGTTGAGAAATCCCTGCCAGATAAGGGGGGTGCGCTCGCCCCCGCCTTCCAATTTTCCCATTTCTTGCGCTTCTTCCACAAACCAGATATCCCCGCTGGATTCGCCCCGTTTTCGCATGCTTACTTTCTGGATATCCCCGGCGCCCCATTCCTTGGTCACTTTTTTACCGGCATGATCGACGATGAAAGCGCGGCGGGTGGTGACGGCGTAATAAACTTGTTCCGTTCTTTCATCTTTCATGGTGCGGGAAAGAACCGCGCGGAAGGCCAGAAAAAACACCCCGCCCCCGATGCCGAAAATGATCCGGTTGCGATTTTCCGCAATTTTTTCGGCCAGGAGGTCTTGCCCGCCGAAGTAAATCTCGAAAATAACCGTGTAAACGGCATAAAGAAAAAACGCCGCCGCAATCATCAGCAGTAACAGCAGGATGGGCGTGATGGTTCTTACCGGTTTGGAGGTAACCGGATGCCCGCACCAGAGGACCTGTTCTTTGGAGTGCGTGTATTCCTCGATGATAGATTCGATACTATTGAACATGGCGTTATCCCGTCATTCACCGGCGAAATTTTTCAAAAACCGCAACGATTTACCGCAGAGGGCGCGGAGATCGCAAAGTAAATATTTAAAGACAAAATTTGTTCGCTACTCAACATTCCTGATAAAACTTTGCGTTCTCCGCGGTGAATCTGAATAGTTACCAAAAACCTTTTATTTAACGCTCGCATGCGCCAAATTTATAACCGGTTTGAAAATATGAAAAGGAATATTTACCAGCAAGAAAGACCTCGAAGGCTTGCAAGCCTTTGCGGTCGATAACCGGCTATGGAGGTATTTCGATGATGAACACGCGCCAATTAGGAAAAGACGGCCCGCACCTTACCGAGATCGGGCTGGGCGCCTGGGCCATCGGCGGGCCGTGGGCCTGGGGTTGGGGAGAGCAAGACGATGCCATCTCCGTTAAAACCATTCAAGTTTCCCTGGGAATGGGGATCAACTGGATCGACACCGCGGCGGTTTATGGCCTGGGACATGGGGAAGAGGTAGTTGCCAAAGCCCTAAACGGCAAGCGGAAAGAAGTTTTTATTGCCAGCAAGTGCGGGCTGGTGTGGGATGAGCGGCGGCGAGTGCGCAACAATAACCGCCCCGAGAGCATTCGCAAAGAGTGCGAAAACAGCCTGCGACGCCTGCGTACCGATTACCTTGATCTTTACCAAATCCACTGGCCGGACAAAAATGTACCGGTAGAAGAGAGCTGGGGAGAGATGTCCCGCTTGAAAGAGGAGGGCAAGGTGCTGCACATCGGGATGAGCAATTTCGGGGTGGATTTGCTGCAAAAATGCCAGAAAATTTACCCGGTTGCTTCCTTGCAGCCTCCTTATAATATGGTTCACCGGGATGTAGAGAAAGAGATTCTGCCCTGGTGCAAGGAGCATGGCGTCGGGGTGGTGGCGTACAGCCCCTTGCAAAGCGGGCTGCTGACCGGGAAGTTTTCCCGGGAATTTATCGATACTCTGGCGGAAGACGACTGGCGAAGAGCCCAACGGCACCCCCATTTCTCCGAACCGCTGTTCTCCCGGGTGCTGGCGTTCGTGGAGCAAATCCGCCCCATCGCCGAAAAGTACCACAAATCGTTAACGCAGCTGGCGATTGCCTGGGTATTGATGCACCCCGCGGTAACCTCGGCAATCGTGGGAGCCCGCAGCGTTTCCCAGGCGGAGCAGAATATCGGGGGAGCGGGCTGGCAGGTATTCAACGAAGATATGGAACGGATCGACGAACTCTACCGGGAAACCGTGGAAGATTAAGGTTGTATTTCACTACCGTGCACTTTTTGATTTTTCTGCCCAAAGAGTGTCATTCCTGCATGTTCCCCGCTTAATACCGGCGGGGACAAGCTTTAGCGGGAATCCACCTTGCCGAGCTATCTTTGGATGCCCGATTAAACTTGTGCCCGCATGTTTTAAGCGGGTAGCATTCGGGCATGACAAATTCGACAAAATTGCTTCACTTCTGCTTGTAATGGATTCTGTTGGTAGCTCAGCGAACCGTTCAACTCCTGCCGGAGTTGTGATAGATTCTAAAGTTTCTGATGACTACAAACATTGAACCCCTATCGGGGTTCCCTTTGAATATACATAGTTCCTGCAA
>WYBG01000098.1 GCA_011526015.1 Deltaproteobacteria bacterium
CGGATAATGGTCTGGCTCCGCTGCGATCCTACGGAAACGATTTTAATTGCGCAGCCGGTCAAGTTTTCCAGGAATTCCAGGTATTGGCGGGCCACCGCGGGGAGGTCTTCCCAGCGCCGGGCTTCGTTCGTGGGCTGCCGCCAGCCCGGCAGGGTTTGGTACTCCGGCTGGCAGCCCTGGAGAATGCGGGGGTCGGTGGGAAATTCCATCAGCATCTTACCGTTGAAGCGGTAGCCCGTGCAGACTTGAATGCGCTCCAGTTTGTCCAGCACGTCCAGCTTGGTAATGGCCAGGGAATCGATCCCGTTGACGCGAATGGCATACCGCGCTACCACCCCATCGAACCAGCCGCAGCGCCGGGGCCGGCCGGTGGTAGCGCCGAATTCCTGCCCTTCCCGGCGCAGGAACTCCCCTTCCGCCCCGTTTAGCTCGGTGGGAAACGGGCCTGCCCCTACCCGGGTGGTGTAGGCTTTCATCACCCCCATCACCTCGGTAATCCGGGTGGGGCCGATTCCCACGCCGATGCAAGCCCCGCCGCTGACCGGGTTGGAAGAGGTCACGAACGGATAGGTGCCGTGGTCCACGTCTAACAAAGTGCCCTGGGCGCCTTCTAACAACACCGATTTTCCCTCCTCGATGGCGTTATTCACGTAAACCGAAACGTCTTTGATGTAGGGATCGATCAGCCGGTCGAACTCCAGGTATTCCCGCACGATGCTTTCCACGTCCAGGGGCAGTTTTCCGTAAATTTTGTTGAGCACTTCGTTTTTCTCGTTCAGGTTCCGGCGCAGCTTCTGCTCGAACAGCTCCCGGTCGAGCAAATCCACGATCCGGATGCCTTTACGATTGGCTTTGTCCACATAGGCCGGCCCGATCCCCCGCCCGGTGGTACCGATTTTCTGCGCGCCTTCTTTTTCTTCGCTGGCGGTGTCCAGCAATTTATGGTAGGGCATAATCAGGTGCGCTTTCTGGCTGATCCACAGCCGCCCTTGCACGCCGATGCCCTCGTTCTCCAGCAAACGGATTTCTTCCAGCAGGGCCAGCGGGTCGATTACCACCCCGTTCCCGATGACGCACTCCGCATGGGGATGCAAAATACCGCTGGGGATCAGGTGCAAAACATATTTTTTATCACGAATGATGACCGTGTGGCCGGCATTCGCCCCGCCCTGGTAGCGGGCGACCAGATCGAAATTCTCGCTCAGCAGGTCAACGATTTTGCCCTTGCCTTCGTCGCCCCACTGCGCCCCGACAACGATAACAACCGACATTCCAGGCCTCCGGTTGATGTGAAAATAGTTTTATGCTTTGGGAAAATAGACGGTTTGAGATATTGAAGTATAAAGTAGCGGGCATAAAGGAGAAATACTCAGCACAGGCCAATGTTTGCATCCTTTAACCCCGGTGTAATCACGCAAAGTGGGTTATCACCCGGGAAAAGCGGACGACAACACCCAAACGCCCGAATACACCCAACCGGGATATTTTATACCTGAAAACTGCCGATGGCGGACTCCCGGTCCTCGTACGATTCGAAAATTTCATCCAGGCGGGTAATATTCAACAGATTTTTGACCAGGGGAGTGGGACTGGCCAGTTTCAGGTCTCCCCCGTTTTGCTTGAAGGTAGTTAAGGCGTTGATAAGGATTCCCAGGCCGCTGCTGTTCATCCGTTTAACCCTGCCCAGGTCCAACACCACCTGCAAGTTGCCTTCGTCCAGCAGGTGGTTGATCTCCTCGTTCAATCTTACCGCCTCAGGCCCCCCCATCACGTCGCCTTCTAAATTGATGATGATAATGTCACCATACTGTTCTTTCGCTAAATTCATGAATTCCCCCGGCGGTTATTTTCTTTTTAAGGGGACCTTTGCGGCCCTGCGAAGTTGCCATTCTACCAGGATCGGGGAAGCGATATAAATGGAAGAATAGGTTCCGACTCCAATCCCGCACAACAGGGCAAAAGCAAAATCCTTGAGAATCTCTCCCCCAAAAAAGTAGAGCACCACGATCACCAGCAGGGTGGTTCCGGAAGTAATAATGGTGCGGGAAAGGGTCTCGTTGATACTGATGTTGATCACTTCGGAATAGCTGTGCGCCTGGCTTTTGAAGGATTTCAGATTTTCGCGGATACGGTCGAACACCACGATGGTATCGTTCAGTGAATAACCCACGATGGTGAGCAGCGCGGCAATAATGGGAATGGTAATCTCTTTATTGAAGAGTGAGAATATCCCCAGGGTAATGATTACATCATGGAACAGGGCCACCACCGCTCCCACCCCAAAACGGAGCTCGAAGCGGAACATGATGTAGAGCAGAATGAGCAGCATGGCGAACAGAACCGCCTGCACTACCGCCCAGACCAGTTCCTGGCCGATTTTAGGCCCCACGTTCTCCCGGCGCCGCTCAATGACATTATATTCCGGAAAACTACTGTCCAGTTGATTCAACAGATTGGTTAACGTTGAATCCGCATCTCCCTTGATGCTTTCCACATCTACCTGCACGGCGATTTCCTGGCCGCTGCCGTAGTGCTTGATTTCTGATTGCCCCAATCCGGCTTGGTTAAAGACGCCGCGTACCCGGTCAATGGGAATGC
>WYBG01000099.1 GCA_011526015.1 Deltaproteobacteria bacterium
TCCGCGATGGGCAGATCCGGCTCCGAGTAGAGCGCCTCGATGCCGTAGGAGAATAATCCGCTGGTAGTTTTCAGGGCGAATTTTTGCAGGCTGCAACCGGAAAAAATCAGGGTGACGAGCAGAACAAAAAACCGGAGTTTCATACCGTTGCCTCAACTGGTTCAAAAGAGGGCGCAATATCTAAAAATTGACCGGGTTAATCAAGGGAAAAGGTTGTTTCTAAGTGCTGCCGGTCCTTTCTCCTCAAGCCGAAGGCGATCTAAGAGGTTGTTTGAAAAACGCCGCAAGGCAGACCTGCCAGGTCTTTTGAACGGGAGTAGATATGGAGTAACGTTGTTGCAGAGACCTGGCAGGTCTAAATTTCTGCGCTTTTCAGCATTTTCAACCAACTTCCGGGGATCCCTAAAAAAACAATATCCGGGATTCAAACTCCAGGTAGTTCTCCAACTCCCGGGCGTAGGTATTGGTCAACTGTTTGGTGATCCTGATAAATTTGGCGTCGGCGTGTTTCATCCCCTGGAGTATCGCCAGGCATTCCTGTGCAAAATTTTCCCCGGGGAGGATCTGGTTGATTAACCCGCGCTCCAGCGCTTCTTGAGCGGGAATTTTTCCGCCCCGAAATAATAAGTCTTTGGCGTGGTTCAGACCGAGAAAGCGGGGTAAAAAGTAGGGCAGTGCGCCGGTAGGGGGGAGAGCATATTTTACATGGGCCAGGCAAAAACTCATGTCCGGCGCGGCAAAGCGCAAATCTGCCGCCAGGCTGGCCCCGAAAAAGGGAGTCACCACGCAGCCCTGGAGACCCAGCACGATCAACTTTGGGATGCTCAGGATGCTGGTGATAAAATGGTTCAGGATGTTGATCTGGCGCTTGCGAACCCCTTGCTTGTCATACGCGGCGACTTTGCTAAAAGGGTCATCGGGCTTGAGCCCAAAAACCTTTCTCAAAAAAATTTCATATTCATCTTCCCCGAAAATTCCCGGGGAATTATAGATGAACACCCCTTTGATTTTTTCATCTCCCTCCACCAGTTCCAACAGATCGAACAGATGGTTGCTCTCGGAAAGATCGGTGACAATCTCGAAGGCGTTTTGTTTGACGTGGATGACCAGGAAGTCTTCCTGTAAGTAACTTTTCAGATCCGCGTCTTCGAAAGTGTAGGTGGTCAGTTTTTTCATAACGGCCTCCTTGGAAAGTAAAAAATAAAAAGGGAAAAGTGAACCGTGATGCGTGAAACGTGAGGAAGGATGCGCCAAAAGCCGTCGGTTACGCATTACGTTTCATTGAAGGATTCCGGCCTAACGTATTTCCGCTTCGTACTCCGCGATTTCCTTTTCGACCTCTACTCTCTTTATTTTTTCCGAGGAGAGGTAGGAATAAATGGCCGGCACCACGAACAAGGTTAACGCGGTTCCGCCGATCATGCCGCATACCACCGCAATCCCCATGGGAATGCGGCTTTCCGAACCGGCCCCCAGCGCCAGGGCAATCGGCAGGATTCCTAAGATGGTGGAGATACTGGTCATCAGAATGGGACGGAAGCGAGCTACCGCGGCGTCTTGAATCGCTTCCATGATGGACAGTCCCGCGGCCTTGCGCTGGTTGGCAAATTCCACCATCAGAATTCCGTTTTTGGTGATCAAGCCGATGAGCATGATCTGCCCGATCTGGCTGAAAATATTGATGGTCTGGTTGAAATACCACAGCGCGAACAACGCCCCCGCCAGCGCCAGCGGCACGCTGAACATGATGATGAAGGGGTCGCGGAAGCTCTCGAACTGCGCCGCCAGCACCAGATAGATGAACACCAGCGCCAGGATGAAGGCAAAAATCAGGTTGGAAGAACTCTCCACGTAATCTTTGGAGGGGCCGTCGAGGTCGGTGCGGAATGATTCATCCAACACCCGTTCGGCGATGGCGTCCATCGCCGCAATGCCCTCGCCGATGGTCTTGTCCCGCGCCAGCCCCGCGGAAATGGTCGCAGAAACGAAGCGGTTGAACCGGAACAACTGCGGGGGGGCGCTCTCTTCGGTAAACGTGACCAGGTTATCCAACTGGATCAGCTCTCCGCGACTGTTTTTGACGTAAATCGATTTCAGGGCTTCCGGACGGTTCCGCTCTTCCCGCATCACCTGGCCGATCACCTGGTACTGCTTTCCGTTCATAATGAAGAAAGCGAAGCGCTGCTCGCTGAGCGCCAGTTGCAGGGTCTGGGCGATATCCAGCACCGAAACTCCCAAAGTGCGCGCCCGCTCCCGGTCGATTTTGATGCGCAATTCCGGTTTGTTGAATTTAAGGTTGGTATCCACAAATTGAAAGGTGGGATCCTTTTGAGCTTCCTCCAAAAATTTCGGCAAAACTTCCCGTAATTTCTCGAAATTGGGCGCTTCCAGCACGTATTGAACCGGCAGGCTGCCGCGGGTTCTGCCGATGGATTGTTCCTGGGCTACAAATACCCGCGCCCCGCTCAATTGCCGCACTCGCTCGGAAAAATCATCCGCAATTTCTTGTTGAGAGCGTTCGCGCTGGCCCGGGTCCACCAGCATAATTCGCAAAAAACCGGAATTGACCGAGCTGGCAGCTCCGAACCCCGGTGAGGTTACGGAAATGATCGCCTCGGTTTCCGGGATTTCCTGCTGCGCCAGCCGCACCAATTCATCCATGAAGCGATCCATATACTCGTAAGTAGCGCCTTCCGGGGCGGTAGCGCTGGCGCGCATTCCGCTGCGGTCTTCTAAGGGCGCCAACTCCCCGGGAAGCGCCGTTCCGAAAAAGAGGATCATTCCCACCGCTGCCAGGGTAATGACAATGGATACCCAGCGATGCCGGAGAAAAGCATTCAGGAGATTGCGATACCCCCCGATCATGCTCTTGAAAAACGGCTCGGTCATTTCGTAAAAACGGTTGTGGCGGGAGTTCTTTTTGAGAATGCGGGTGCTCAACATGGGGGTGAGGGTGAGGGAGACGAAGGAGGAAATGATCACCGCCCCGGCGATCACGATGCCGAATTCCCGGAACAGTCTCCCGGTCAGCCCTTGCAGGAAGATTACCGGCATGAACACCGCCGCCAGGGCCACGGTGGTGGCGATGATGGCGAAAAAAACCTCCCGCGCCCCCTTCACGCCTGCCAAAATGGGGGGCATGCCCTGTTCTACCTTGGCGTAAATATTTTCCAGCATCACAATGGCGTCGTCCACCACCATCCCGATCGCCAGCACGATGCCCAGGAGGGTGAGCACGTTGATGGAGAAATCCGCAATGTACATGATGAAAAAAGCGCCGACCAGGGAGATGGGGATGGCGATCACGGGAATGAGGGTGGTGCGCCAGTCTCGCAGGAACAGGAAGATGATCAGAAGCACCAGGATAAACGCCGCCGCGATGGTTTGGCCCACTTCGGAAATGGATTCGCGAATATATTCGGAGGTATCAAAACCGACTCCCAGGGTAATATCCGCCGGTAAATCCTTTTTGATCAATTCCACGCGGCGGTAAAATTCATCGATGATGGCGATATAATTCGCGCCCGGTTGGGGAAGCAACACCACTCCCACCATGGGGACGCCGTCGCGCTTCAGGATGGAACGGTAATTCTCCGCCCCCAATTCCGCGTAACCGACGTCGCGCAGGCGAATAATATTTTCCCGCGATTCCTTGATGATCAGGTTGTTGAAATCTTCCACGCTTTCCAGCCGCCCCATGGTGCGGATGGTCAATTCGGTGGTCTGCCCCTCCACCCGCCCGGAGGGCAGTTCCACGTTTTCCCGCAGCAGGGCGCTGCGTACGTCCAGGGGGGTTAACTGGTAGGCGGCCAGGCGAGCGGGGTCCAGCCACAAGCGCATGGCGTAGCGTTTGGCGCCCCAAATGCGCACCTCGCTGACCCCCGGAATGGTCTGCACCCGTTCTTTGAAAGTATTTTCGGCGATGTCGGTCAATTCCAACAAATTGCGCCGGTCGCTTTTGACGTTTAGAAAGATGATCGGCACGGCGTCTGCGTCCGCTTTCAGCACCACCGGGGCATCGACGTCGGGAGGCAGGTTTTGCACCGCCCGAGATACCCGGTCGCGCACGTCGTTGGTGGCCGCTTCCATATCCACGTCTAAGTTGAATTCCACGGTAATGGTGGCGCGGCCTTCCCGGCTGACCGAGGAGAGGGTGCGAATACCCGAGGCCCCGCTGATGCTCTCTTCTAAGGGCTGGGTGATCTGGGATTCGATCACGTCGGCGTTGGCACCGGTATAGTTGGCGCTTACCGTAACCACCGGCGGGTCCACGTTGGGGTATTCCCGCACCCCCAGGATGGCGAACCCGATGATCCCGAAAATTACGATTGTCAGGGACATCACAATGGCCAGAACCGGGCGTTTTATGCTGATGGAGGATAAACTCATAATGATTCCTTATTCGGATTTGAGATAATCGAGAATTTCTTCTTTGCTCCCGGCGGTTAAGATCATTTTCAAGGCCGTATTCAATTTATCGATGGCGGTAATGTTTCGAATAAAGGCTTTCTCATCTTCCTCCAACCAAAAGCGTGATGACAGAAGCATGATAAGCACGTCCTGCTTGTCTAATACGTATCCCTTCTCGATTCCTTTCTCGATTCCCTTTTCGATTCCCTTTTCGATTCCCTTTTCGATTCCCTTTTCGATTCCCTTTTCGATTCCTTTCTTGATTCCTTCCTCGACTCCTTCCTGTCTCCAACGCTGGGCTAAAGTGGGCATAATATCTTCTCCTTCAATTTCACTCTCTTCCAATATTTTCACTAACTGCTTCGGGGGAATATCCCGCGTTTCCGCAATGTAAATCAGTAAAAAATTAACCTGCTCTTTCTTCTCGATCAAGCCCATTTTGTTCCATAACCGCACCACCTGCCGGATCGTCTCCACATCCTTGCGGTAAGCGCCTTTCATCAACAACATGGCCGAAAGCAAAAACACGTTCTCTTTTAAAGGGCGACTGCTTTCTGCTTCCCAATCCCAGCGATTGGCGTCGAAGAGGAGGTATTCAAAATTGAGCAGGAAGCGCCGCAACTCTTTGCCAACCTCGAACTGTTCCACAAATTGCGTGGATAGTTTCCAACGGCTTCTTCCATGGTAAAAGACCAGCGGAATAATCGCCCGCAGCGGCTTTCCTTCCGCGCTGTCTTTCTGCCACATCAAATACATGTAGCGCAGCAGCTGGATGAAAATCTTTTTATCCGGGTAGGATTTGTGTTCGAACAGCAGATAGACGTCCAGCGGATTCTGCCGCTCTTTAATAGCGCATTTTACCACCACGTCTGACAGGGAGGTTTTGTATTCCTCGGAAACGTAGGAGGTGGTGTCCAGCTCCAGGGCGCCAATATCCAACTGCCGCCGCAGCGCTTCCGGCAGGGCGATTTCCAAAAAGGTTTTCACGTTAGCAATATCGGAGAAAACCTTTTTGAAAAAATTGTCATGGATGTTCTCGATTTTTGCCATCGGAAACTCACTACAAACGATAGACTGAGGAAACACGGACAGGTTGCGGCATTTTTATCTTATTTCCGATAATTTTACCGGCATATCCTGCCGTAGTTGCAGAATTCCATTGGTGATTACGGTATCCCCGGCGGTTATTCCGCTGGTAACCTGGATTTCCTCCGGGTTGCGGATGCCGGTTTCCACGGCCACGGCGACGGCTTTGCCGCTTTTATAAAGGAATACTTTCTTTGCATTGAGCTCCGGTATCACTGCCTCGGTGGGGATCAGCAAGGCGTTCGGAATCTGTTCGATGATCAACTGCACGTCCGCGAAGGCGCCGGGATAGAGGGTTCGTCGGGGATTGGGGGATAACGCCCGCACCAGCACGGTGCGGGTGAGCGGGTCGATTTTAGGCTCGATCGCGTAAATTTCGCCTTCATAGGTGTTGCCCGATCCCTGGATGGTAAAGGAGATTTTGTCCCCCGTCTGCACCTCGGTGGCGTATTTTTCCGGGATGGAAAATTCGATTTTGATGGGGTGGATGTTCAGGAGATTGGCGACTTTTACCGTGGGGGAAAGATAGCTGCCAGCGCTGATGTATTTCAACCCGATGTGGCCGTCAAAGGGGGCGCGGATTTCGGTTTTGGCGATCTGCGCTTCCACTACTTCGATATCCGCCTTCACTCCGTTGAGGGCGTTCAGGGCGATGTCGTACTGCTCCTGGCTGGTCAGGTCGGTTTCCAATTGTGTGCGCTGGCGGAACTCCCGTTCCTCCGCCAGTTCTTTTTGAAATTGCAGTTTTTGCAATTGCGCCCGCAAATCCGCGTCATTGATCTTGACCAGCAAATCGCCCTTGCTCACCCGGCTGCCTTCTTTAAAGAAAATGCCGGTAACTTTCCCGGTGGCTTCGCTGCGCAGTTCCACTTCTTCGTTGGCCAGCAAGGTTCCGGTGGTGCGAATGCTATTTTGCAGTAATTTCGGTTGAACCACTCGCGCCTGTACCGCCAACAGGTTCTGCTGGCCGCTGCCGGACGGTCTGCCGCCGGAATTTCTACCGGAGACCAGCAGCTTCGGGAGCGCCAGCGCCGCCACGAGCAGCAGAAGAGCCAGCACCCACTTTATTCCTTTCATTTTCAACGCCATATTCCTGCCCCGTATTTTTTTTGCATAATAAACATGAAAGCCTGCAAATCCAATAGCGGAAAGATATACTAAACCTGCCAACAGGTATGAAGTTCCGGCAGGTTTTATCGCCGGCAGCGATGTGAGGGAAAACAGGTCTATGGGAAGGATTGTTTACCGGAGGAAATTTTAGGGATCAACCTCCCGGAGGCCCGGAATCACCGCGAAGTTAAATCATCGAAAGAGGTTCAAAACCACTTCGCTTCCAGATCTACCGGCTGGTAATTGTTCAAGTATTCGAATGCTTCTTCAATGGTTTTAGCAAAGAAATACAACTGCCGGAACTGCTGTTTGGCGAATTTTTCCTGGTAGAGATACTCGAAAAGAGCGATCAGCGGCTCGTAAAAGTTGTTCACGTTCAAAAATACAAAGGGTTTGTCGAGCAAGCGAAGCTGCTTCAAGGTGATGATTTCTAAGCTCTCTTCTAAGGTGCCGAAACCGCCCGGTAGAGCGAAAAAAGCGTCGGCGCGGGATTCCATGATCGCCTTGCGCTGGCGCAGGTCGCGGGTTTCGATCAGGTGGTCGGCGTCGCGGTAGGCGATGCCGGGCTGGTTCAGGGCTTTGGGAATCACCCCCACGATGGCGCCGCCATTTTTGCGCACTCCCGCTGCCACCGCCCCCATCAATCCTACCTCGCCGCCCCCGAAGATGAGGGTATAATTCCGCCGGGCGATTTCCTCTCCCAATTGCCGGGCAAATTTGAAATAATTTATATCAATGGCGTTGCTGGAGGCGCTGAACACGCAAATGGACCTGGACATGGAAGCGGTTTTCCTTTCCGGATTTTTAGCGATTGGGTGACTGGGTGATTTGCTGATTGATTTGCAATTTGGCACTCACCCGCTCACCCAATCGCTAAATCACAAAATCGCC
This sequence comes from Deltaproteobacteria bacterium, assembly GCA_011526015.1. Lineage (GTDB taxonomy): Bacteria > Calditrichota > Calditrichia > RBG-13-44-9 > J075 > JABWBP01. Next base: position 7,498 of record WYBG01000099.1, read on the forward strand.
CAATCACTATATCACCCTAACACTATCGCACCGATTTAACCATCTTCGGCCAAAACAGCCGATACATAACCGCCCCGAGGAAAATAATTCCGAACGTGGCCACAATCGCGGGTCCCGCGGGAAAATCGAAAGTGTAGGAAAACCACAGCCCGGCCAGGCTGGCCAGCGCGCCGTTGAACAGGGCGACGAGAACAATAATCCAGCGCCGCCGGAAAACCATCAGGGAGCGGACCGCCGGCACCACCAGGTAGGAAAACACCGGATGCACCCCGCCGATGCGCACCGCAAACACCATTGCCAGCCCGATGGAGAGGTAAAAGAAGAAATTCCAGGCCTGGTCTTTCCACTCCAGTTTGGCCAGCTCCCCGGCTTGCATCCGTTCGGTAATGCGATGCACCTGGTTGCGAAAGAGCGCGTGCAGCAGCGCCAGAACGCCGAAAACAATGCCTAATTTCACCAGTTTGGCGGTGGAAACGGTCAACAGCGCGCCGAACAGCACTTCCCGGATATCGGCGTCGCCGGGAGCACATACCCGATGATAACCATTGCAATCCCTCGCGAGTTTCTCTAAATTCTGCTGCCAAATTAATTTCAGCAGACACCATGAGGCAGGTTTATGATCAAGCCATTTGCTGCGGTTCGCCGCCTTAATTTCTCATATTTTTCGTTGTTGATCCTGATCATCCCGGTAGCGGTGTATTTTTTCTTCTACGTTCCCTCCCAGGAGGTTGACCATACCCGCCGCAACCTGCGAGTGCTCAAGGACCTGGGCGACCAGGTGAAATCCAAAATCGCGAACCACATCACGGTGCTGCACAATGCCGCCGGCCACGCCGCGGAGAATACCTATAGCGCCGCCAATTTTTCCGACAGCGTGAACGCGATTATACGTTCCAAGCTGAAACTTGCCCCGGGGGTGGAATTATTGCATAGCGCGGCCCTCCGCTCCCCGCAGCGAGCTCCGGCAACCGATACCCTTCCCCCGGGGAGAAAGGAATCTTCTTCTTCGGCGGAGGGACATCCCTGGGAGGACTATTCCTGGATTCACCAGCAAACCGGCCATTATCGCATCACCCATCACATTCTTCTGGAGGGGAAACAGAGCTGGATTCATTACAACTACCAGGGAGTTTTCGAGAATAATGGCGGGGAGGTTCGCATCGCCATTCGCGCCCGCAGCAACCTGGATGAGCTGTTCCAACCGATTCTGAGCCGGGAAATATTCGATGACGTATTGGTAACCCGTTCAAGCGGGGAGGTGATTTTTCAAATGGGGGGCAAAGAATTATCGGCCACCGACCTGGAAACGCTCAGCGATCCCCGGGGCAAATCTTATAAATTAACCGACCTGATTCACACCAGCAACACCGCCGAGGCAAGCTTTGGAGGAACCCATTACAAATTGTTGATCCAACCCTTGCAGCTTTTTTTGCAGAATCCCCAGGGGGAGAACGCCGCAAACGGGCCCGAATACGTGGAATGGGGTTTGTGCGCGCTGGTTGCAACCGAGCGGTTCCGCGCAGAAACACATGCAATCTCCTATAATTTCATCATTATTTTTTTACTGCTGGCGCTCCTCACCGCGATTAGCTGGCCGCTGCTAAAAATCTGGAAAATAGGCCCCAAAGACCGTTTGCGGACTTCCGACGTGCTATTTTTAGCGTTATCCGTGGTGGTAGGGGCGGCGCTGTTAACCATCTCCGTGCTGGATTGGCGATTTTACTGGAACTACAAGAGGGAACTTGATCGCCAGCTTCAGGACTTTTCCGGCGAGGTTTCCGCTAACTTCCGGGCGGAATTGGAGCGCGGCATTGCCCAACTGGATACCCTTAACGCCATTTTTGACCTGACTTATCGCGGAATTCTCAGAAACAAGCTCTCCGCCACGGATATCTGGGAAGCGTCCCGGGAGCGCGGAGCCGTGGCGGTTGCAAATGCTTCTCGCCGGTATCCTTTTTTTAACCTGATGGTGTGGATCGATTCCCGGGGCGAGCAGATCGTAAAATGGAGCACCGGGGATCAAACCACTTCTCACATCAACGTGCAGGACCGCCCCTACTTTAAAATGGTAAACGGTAAAAAAGAGGGTTTCTGGGTGGAATCGATTTATTCCTGGACTACCGGGAAGAACGAGGTCATTCTTTCCAAACCCTTCCCGGGTCGAAAATGGACTGCGGTCGCTGCCCCGGGGAAAGAGCCTGCCGCCCGCGATTCCATTACCGTTGCCAGTATGATCATCCGCCAGTTGTCCCTGCTCCGCCCGGTGGTTCCGGCAGGGTTTGGGTTTTGCGTCATCGACCGGAACGGCAAGGTGCTGTTCCATTCCGATGAGAGGCGCAACCTGCGGGAGAACTTCATCGAAGAGTGCGAGAATAACAAAGGGCTGGTTTCCGCGCTGTTCGGGCATACCGCCAAGTGGGAAACGGTGAAATACGCCGGAAAGGATCAACGGGCTTACATTCGCCCGTTTAGCGCCGCCGGGGTGGCCGGCGCGAGGGAGCTGGATTGGACCCTGGTCACCTTTTGCGACATGGTTTTCATCCGTACCGGCAACCTGGAGATCATCACCATTACCTTGATGCTGTTTATCGCCTACGCCGCGCTCTTTTTGCTGACCTTAGGCGCTATCCGCGTCTTCAGCCCCGGCTACCGAGCGGAGTGGCTCTGGCCCGAACCGGCCCTGAGCGGTTTCTATCGCCAGATGACCATCGGGTTTCTCTTCCTTATCGCGCTCTTTTTCCTCTGGATCTTTATCTCCCGACCGTTAGAAAATCTGTACACCGCGGTATTACTGCCCTATTTCGTGCTGGTGCTCAGTTATTTGAAATTGCGGGATATGAAATTTGAAACGGCGTCCTCCAAATCCTATAGCCGCCGGGCGGGACTGCCCGGGGATCTCCCCGAATGGCAGCGGATATTGGGATACTCTCTATTAGGGGCCATTCTAATCCTCTTATTAGTGTTTTCGTTATTGCACGCCGCTTTTTGGCGAACCCTGGTGCAGTGCGGCGGGTTAGCAGGGATGGCGCTGTTTCTTTCGCTGCCGAACGTTTCCAGGCGTTTTAGACAGACCCAGCTCTTCGGATATCGAACCTGGTTCGTTGTGATGGCTACTTTGCTGGTAATCATCGTTGCAATATTGCCCTCCATCGCCTTTTTCAAGATTGCGTCCGACTATGAGATCGAATTATTTATCAAACACGAACAATTCGATATGGCGAAAAAAATGCTCGCCGGGGACGCCCGGGCTCGCGTCGAAATTCAAAACCTGAAAGTCGATCCGTTGCTGCGCGCCCCTATTCAACAGGAGCGCCAGGCGCTGGCAGACTCTTTAGGGCGCTATTTCAAATTTTTCTTCTCTTCCCGCGTGGTCCCGGCAGATTCATTACCGGATCCCGAGCGGGCCTCCCCCCTTCTGGTAAACCTGACCCTGAAACAGGTACTGGCTCTTCTCCGGCCTCCTTACAATTTGACCTCCGCCCAAATCCGGGGACTGATACCCGATTCCTCCGAAGACGGTTCGTGGAAAACCGCCATGATTGCGCAACGGGAGGGCGACTTCTTGAAATTAACCTATGAAAGCGCTCCCCGGAAGCGGCTGGCCATCGCTACCGCCCTGCCGGGCGCCGGTTTCTATTGGGATATTTTATGGTGGACAGGGCTGGCGGCCATCATAGCTATCCAGTACCTGGTGTTCCGGTTCGTGGCGCAGCGCATCATTTTTCTTGAATTTTACCGCCCCGGCAACCCTGCCCTGCGGGAATTGCGAAACCTGAATTTCCGGCGAAATCTGTTAGTGCTGGCCCCCCCGGTTTCCGGCAAAAGCGAGTTGCTGGAAGCCCGGAAAAAGGAAAGCGATGATTTCCATTTGATCGACCTGGCCGAAACCGCCTCCGCCGCCGGCGCAGGCGGTACTATAGCGGACCTGCGTTTGCCCGAAGATCGCGCGGTTCCGCTGGTGCTGGATCACTTTGAAACCCGTTTCGATCCTGACCTTCCCAACCGGGAAATCCTGGCCCTGCTGGAGCACCTGGTACACCGGGAGCGCCGAACCGTGGTGATCCTTTCCGCGCTGGATCCCCTTCCCTACCTGGATTCGGATATCTCCGGCCCGCCCTCGAATGCTGCGGAGAAAAAAGAATCCATAACCCGCGACGATATTTCCCGCTGGGCGCGTCTGCTTAGCCATTTCGACCATGTTTACCTGGAGGACCGGGGGGATCCGACTGAATTTGCCGCCACCGTGGCTATTTTCCGGGAAAAAGTCTGGGAGGGGAGGGAAAACACCCGGGTTAAATCCGAGCGGAAAGCCCGGAACCAGTTGGTGGAAGTATTTGAACAGGAGTGCGGGGCCAATTCGCGGCTGCAAAAGATCGGCCGCGAAATCGTGCAACAACTCGATTGCAGCCGGCTCACCGCGGATCAACTGATTCACGAAGTGGCGGTGCGCGCCTATTCGTTCTACAAAATCCTCTGGGACGCCTGCGATAGCCCGGAGCGGCTGGCGCTGATCCACCTGGCGGAAGACGGGATGGTGAATTCCAGCAATGCGCCGGTCGTGCAACACTTGCTGCGCAAGCGGTTGATCGTGCAAAAGCCCTTCATCCGGCTGATGAATGAAAGTTTCCGGCGCTTTATCGCCTCCGCCTACCGCCCGGAAGACCTTGCCGGAGAAGGAACTCCCGGGGGGTGGAATTCCGTAAAAGGCCCCCTGTTGCTGACGTTGATCGTGGGGGTGGGATTTTTGTTCACCACCCAACGCGATTTGATGAATACCACCATTACGGTGCTGACCACCATCGCCGCCCTGATCCCGGCCATGGCCAAGTTTTTGGGGATGTTCTCGCTGCAGAAATCGGGGGGAGGGGAAAAATAGTGTTTTTGTGTTCGGGTGTTATGGTGTTTGAGTGTGCAAATTTAATAATGCTCTGGGTGGGGTAAGGCGGGTATTGCCAAAAGAGAAAACGCATTCTTTTTTGGAAAAAATTTGCTTAATTTTTCCGGCAGCCATTGGAAAATTTTACAGGTGCTAATAATGAAAGTTAAAATGCAGCATCCAATCCATTCTTATTTCAAAAAACTGACTTTGGAAAACGTTCGCTGTTTTGGCCAAAAACAGAGCATGCAGTTTTATAAAGATGGTCAATCCTATCCGAATTGGACCGTGCTTATCGGAGAAAACGGTACCGGTAAGACCACCATTTTAAGAACCCTGGCGCTTATGCTGCTGTTTCACTGGCGAGGAAGCCAATGGCGCAAATTTGTCGATGGATTTTATTTTTTTCGAGAACAAGGCATAAAGCCAATCATTCAGATAGAAATTGAATCATACCTACAGGGGGAAAAAATTTCTACGCCGGATTCTCTTAGAATTGAGATCAAGAATGGTGATATTTTTCTTGATGGTTCGTCTCAAGATCCCCATCTGGAGGAATTTGCGAATACCCTAGATATCTTTGCTTATGGCGCTTCACGCAAGATATCAGAATCTGCTCTCACCAAAGAACAGGATTTTCCGGCTATCAGCTTATTTGACGAACATGCCGACCTTATCAATGCCGAAGAGTGGCTGGTCCAGGCAGATTACCTTTCCATGAAAGATGAAAGTCTGGCGCAGCGGCGCGACCAGGTAAAAAATCTCTTAAGGAAGTTGTTTAGAGATGAAATAACCGATATTGAAATTACCACCCAAAACCAGAAACCTACAGTGTTATTCAAAACTCCTTATGGGCGGGTGGACTTGCACAACCTGAGTTTAGGATATAAGACCCTTATCGCCTGGATGGTTGATTTTGCACGGGGAATGTTCACGAAATATCCTCAAAGCTCTAATCCTCTTGCGGAACCGGCGATATTGTTAATCGATGAGATCGACCTCCATATACATCCCAAGTTTCAGTACCACCTGATTGAATTTTTGTCTAAGACCTTTCCCAAAACCCAATTTATCGTCACGGCTCATAGTCCCTTAATCGTTCAATCTGCTTCTAAAGCAAATATCGTTTTACTCAAGAAAAAAGGTGATTCCATCAAGGTTGAAAATGATCCTGAAATCGTTAGAAACTGGCGAATCGACCAGGTTTTGACCAGCGATCTTTTCGGACTAAAAGGAGCAAGAGATCCGGAAACCGAAAAGAAAATCCGAAGAAGACGCCAACTGCTTCGTTTAGACAAAAGAACTGAGAAGCAAGAAAAAGAATTAGCCTCTCTTGATGAAGCGTTAGGAAATTTGCCGGTTACGGAATCTCCCGAAGCATTGAAAGCAATTCAAATCATAAAGAAAGCGGCGAAAAAGAGGAAGGATGATACGGATCGATAAAAGCCAAACGCCGACGCCCGCGATCCTCTCTCCTGGTGGACGGGGACACCAGGAGACAACACGTATGGAAACAGAGTATGATAACGGAGAGCGGAGGTTTTCATTCTCTTCCAATATTTACGGACATAGAACCATTAAAGAGGCATTAAAGAGCTTGCAGCATCATAAGTGCTGTTTTTGCGAAGCAAAGATAACCCACATTAGCCATGGAGATATAGAACACTTCCGCCCCAAAGCCGGATTCCAAACCAGCCTGAACGGAAGGCTTACCAGGCCGGGTTACTACTGGCTGGCTTATGATTTTTCAAATCTTTTTTTGGCTTGCCAAATTTGCAACCAATCTTACAAAAAAAATTACTTTCCATTAGCAGACGAGCGGCAGAGAGCCCGTTCACACCATGAGGATTACCGGCGAGAGGAGAATTTGATTCTTCATCCCGAATTCGACGCCCCGGAAGCGCATTTGACCTTCGAGCAGGAGGTAATAAAACCGCTGAATGGCTCAGTGAAGGGAGAAGAAACTATCAAACGAACCGGGCTTGACCGAAAATCATTGCAGGATAACCGGTTGGAGTATTTACAAATCTTGAACGCACTTGCAAAGATTGCACGGGGCCATGGCCCTGAAGCTCAAGAAGCGCAGGCGCATTTCAGAACCCTGGGCTTACCTCAGAGCCAATATTCTTTAATGGTAAACTCTAATTTCCCTGACCTGGTATAATCCGCTACCAATTCCCCCGCTTACGCCATCATCCTCCCAATCGTCTCAAAATAAACCTCGCTCAACTTCTTAAGGGGAAGATCGATCACCTGGTTGATCTTTAGCCGGTCTCCACCCACCGCGCCCAGGTACGCCAATGGCAGCCCCTGTTTTTGGAAAAAGCTTTCAACCTCCTCCCGGCGTTCCGGTGGAACGGAAATGAGGAAGCGCGACTGGCTTTCGCTGAACAAAAACCATTCCGGGCGCATCGCTCCAAAATCCACCTTCACCGTCGCGCCTGACGGTTTTTCCCGGTTGATGATGCAGCATTCCGCCAGCGCCACGGCCAGCCCGCCGTCGGAAACATCGTGCGCCGACTGAACCCAGCCCTGGCGAATCGCGGCCAGAAGGGCCTGCTGGGTTTTCTTTTCTAATTCCAAATCCAGCGAGGGAATGTCGCCGGTTACCAGGCCGTAATATTCTTTGAGAAATTCGCTGCCGCCGATTTCCGCCTTGGTCTCCCCGATCAAATAAATCAAATCGCCTTCCCGCCGGAAATACGCCGGAGTAAGGTGGGCGAGGTCTTCCACCAGCCCCACCATTCCGATGGTGGGAGTGGGGTAAACTGCATTATCCGGGCTTTCGTTATAAAAGCTGACGTTCCCGCCGGTGACCGGGGTCTCCAGCGCCCGGCAGGCCTCGCCCATGCCCGCCGCCGCTTCCCGGAAAAGGTAGAACATCTCCGGTTTGTAGGGGTTGCCGAAATTCAGGCAGTTGGTGATGGCCAGGGGCTGCGCCCCGGCGGCGACCACGTTGCGGGCCGACTCCGCCACCGCGATCTGCGCCCCGCGCCGGGGGTTTAGGTACACGTAGCGCCCGTTGCAATCGGTTTTGGCGGCAATCGCTTTGTTGGTATCCTTGCCACCGGGGGTCAGGATGCGCGCCACCGCCGCGTCCCCGCCGGGCAGCAGGGCGGTGCCGGCCTGCACCTGGGTGTCGTACTGCTCGTAAACCCAGCGTTTGGAGACGACGTTGGGGGAAGAGAACACTTTCAAAAAACCATCTTGAAGATTTTCCACCGGGCGCAAGACAGAAAAATCGAAGCGGTGCGCCTCGTCGATGTAAGCCGGCTTACGGTATTCGCGGTGATACACCGGGGCCCCGCCGCCTAAAACGCATTCGCGGGGCGGGATTTCGGCAACCTGCTCGCCCTTGTAGAACACTTTCAAGAGCGGTTCCCCGATGACCCGCCCGATTTCCGCGCAGAGCAGGTCCCACTTGTCGCAAATCGCGAGGGCTTCCGCTTCGCGCCCTTTTTTTACCACCGCCAACATTCGCTCCTGGGATTCGGAGAGCATGATTTCGTAGGCGCTCATCCCTTCTTCCCGCACCGGCACTTTGTCGAGGTCGATGATCATCCCGCTGCCGCCTTTGGCGCTCATCTCCGTGGTGGAGCAGGTGATGCCCGCCGCGCCCATGTCCTGGATGCCCACCAAAATTTTCGCCTGAATCATCTCCAGGGTCGCTTCCAACAGCAGTTTTTCCGCGAAGGGGTCGCCCACTTGCACGTTGGGGCGTTTGGCTTCGGAATCTTCCGAGAGCTCCTCAGAAGCGAACGTAGCCCCGTGAATGCCGTCCCGCCCGGTGCGGGAGCCGATGATAAACACCGGGTTGCCTTCCCCTTTGGCAATGGCCGAGGCGGTCTGGTTGTGCGCTACAATTCCCACGGTCATGGCGTTGACCAGGGGATTGCCGTCGTAGCAATCCTCAAAATAGATCTCCCCGGCGAAAGTGGGAACGCCTAAGCAGTTGCCGTAGTCGGCGATGCCGCGCACCACCCCGTCGAAAAGGTAGCGGTTGCGGGCGTTTTCCAGCCGGCCGAAGCGCAGGGAGTTGAGCGCCGCGATGGGCCGGGCGCCCATGGTGAAAATATCGCGCATGATCCCGCCTACCCCGGTGGCGGCGCCCTGGTAAGGCTCCACCGCGGAGGGGTGGTTGTGGCTCTCGATCTTGAAACACACCGCCAGCCCCTCGCCGATGTCCACCAGCCCGGCGTTTTCCTCCCCGGCGCCCACCAGCAACCGTCCGCCGGAGCGGGGTAATTTCTTCAATTCGGCAATGGAATTTTTGTAGGAGCAGTGCTCGCTCCACATTACCGAAAAGATGCCCAATTCGGTAAAATTGGGGGTTCTGCCGAGGATTTGTTGAATGCGCTCGAATTCTTCCTCGCTCAAGCCGTGCTGGAGCGCGAGGGCCAAGGTGACGGGGGGTTGGTGCATGATTTCTCCGGTTTGCCTGGTCGTTTCAGCCGTTTCAAAGGGAGTCGAGATTGCCCCAAAAGCCAGGGGTACAAAGAGGAATGGTTACAATTAAAGCCCAATCGCAATGCGCAGTCGCTGATTGATTTCTTCCATCAATTCATCATTTACTTTCCCCAATGTCCGTGCTACCAGTGATTTCTCAAGAAGCGCCAGCTTATGGGTTCTGAATATAGAGCGGTATTTCAGGCCGGTACCTGAAAATGCGGGATGGTTAGTATCTAATATGAAATCAGTGGGGAGCAAATCAGCGGGCATAACTGAGGAGATAAACAGACACAACACGTCGCCAATTCTATTCAATAATGTATCCGGGGTCAGGAGTATTGCCGGGCGTACTTTAGAGCCGCTCAAGTCGGTAAACGGATAGCGAACCAGTACCACGCTGCCACGGGTTATCACGTTGTCGGCCATTTAACCGCTTCTCCATCCTTCAACGAATAAACATCCTCTTCTTCCGAGGCCAGCCAGTCAAAACTTCCGGCATTCTCTATCAATTGCATTAACTCCCGGATTGAAATATCATCCGTAAGAAGTTTTTGTCGCTGTAATTTTCGCCGGCTGATCAAAAAAAGAGCGAATGTTTCTATCTCTGCTTGTTCTTCTGCGGTCATTTGGTCGAATAATTCTGCCAATTTTTTCGTCATTTTTTACCTCTGCCGTGTTAAAATCGTCTGGAGCCAATATTAACCCAAAAAACGCCCCGGCGCAAATGGGGAATAGGAAAGTAGCGGGAAAAATAAAAGGGCAAGCCGGTTTTGCTTGCCCTTTGAATGAAGAGAGATGGGTAAACTCGAGTAATGCAGCGGCGGGCTACTTCAATAAGATCATTTTCCGGGTCTGGGTAAACTCCCCGGTCTGTCCCGGGAGAAATGGCTTCGCCGAAAGGCGGTAGAAATAGAATCCGCTGGGCAGGGATACCGCATTCCAGCGCACGGATTTGCTGCCGGGCCCCTGTTTTCCGTTTACCAGCAGGGCTACTTTTTGGCCCAGTTGATTGTAGATCGTCAGGGTAACATAAGATTCCCGGGGTAATGAGTATTCAATATTCGTGGCCGGGTTAAAGGGATTGGGGTAGTTCTGGAGAAGCGCATATTCCCCGGGAATGCCCGTGAGGTTCGGATTCTCATCCTCGATACCGACCCAGTCGCTGCGGTCAAAATAAGCCGCCCGCTCGTAGGGAGAATTCCAGCTTAAATAGACCACCCCGAAAATGTCGCTGCCCAGGTGCTCTATGGCGGGGCGGTTCCAGTAGGGGGCGTGGTCCGAGATTTCTACGGAAGTTCCCCAGGAACCCCGGTAAAAACGCCAGTTGAAGCGTTCCTGGCGGGGAGAGGTATAAAACCGGTAAGCCACCCCGACGCCCGCGCCGCCCCGCGCCGTAACCGAGGGGCTTTCCTGGGTAGTGGTGGTATCATCCACGAATCCCCAGAGCCAGGCGCCGCCGTTATCTTGCCCGTATCTTACCAGGTAGCGGCAGTGCAAATTTGCCCCGTGGTAGTCGAAAAAGCAGGTGACGGTATCGTTATAAGCGCTGATAGAGGTGAGTTCCGTGGAAGTGCCAACCGGGTAGGTCTGAAAATTCGTATAATTGGCGGAATTATCTACGCCGGCGATCTTAACGTTATTGGTCTGGTCAATGTAAGAAATCCATCCGAAATGAGTGCTGAAATTCTCATTAGCGGAAATATCCAGGCCGCGGTCGGCGGTAGTTACCGCGGTGGCAACTTCTGCCCAACTGATGGCCTGGGGATCGTCCCAAAAATATCTCAGGTTTCCCGCAGAAGTGAGCGCGGCATAGTACAGCCGGTCGTTATAGTAATCCTGGTTGGAGCAAAGCGAGACTTCTTTGATCTCTTCCGGCGCGGTGGTGGTATACACGGTTACAAAAGAGCTGCCATTGCTGAAGTTTTCCTGTTGCCCGTCCGTCGCTCTAAGCTGGTAGAGAAAAGCCTGGTCCTGGTTTCCCCCGCGGCTGAAGCCGACGTAGCAATGGTTGGCTACTACCGAGGCGTCCAGGTCGTTAACGGTGTAATTCGCCCACCAATCATACGTTTCGCTCCAGGTAGCTCCCCCGTTGGTAGAAAGATAGGCATCCCAACGGGTAACATTCCCATCGCCTTGCAGCAGCAAAACAGCAAACAGGTTTCCGGTGGCGCGGTGAATATCCAAAACACACACCAGCACGGAGTCGCGGTTACCGATCCGCACGTCCGTTCCCCACTGGCTGCCGCTCTCCGTGGGAACCGGGTTGCGCCAGGCGTTGCCGATAGCCATTTCATCAACATTAGTCAAATTCTCCAATTCCGGAAATTCGTTCAAGGCTTCCTGGTACCGTCCGCTATTCCACAAGGATTGAATATCCGCGGCTTTTTGCAAGGCCGCCTGGCTGGCGTTCTTTTCCAGAATTAATTCGATTTGGGAATTGCTCCTTTCCGCAGCGGTCATTTTTACCAGGACATGCCATACCGGCTGATCGGCGATTACCGGCCGGGTCTCGTCCCGGTCATTTTGCGCGGATAAGGCGGTGTTTGGGGTAATCTGGGTGATCCCCGGCATGTATGGGAATTCCTGAGCAACTGCGAGGAGTGAGAATCCCAGCATGATAACAATCGAAAAAATCTTCATGATTTACTCCCTTCCATTTATGGATTGGTGGTGAAAAATACTTAAATCGAGAAACGGCAACACTTCAACTGCCACCGTGTTTACCCAAACTCTTTCTAAGCAGTAAAGAGGAAAAGCGGAAGGAAGTTCTCTCAAAGTTTTTTTGAGTTTTGATGTCCGGGGGATCCGCCAGCAGGGTTTTGGCGGAGTATTTGAGTGCGTCCCGTCTAACCGACGGCAAAAAAAGCAGAAACGTGAATCTGGAATTGCCAATTGCCAATTGCCAATTGCCAATTGGCAATTGGCAATTGGCAATTTATATCCCTTCCTCGCTCAACAAATACACCAATATCGCCATGGCCGCGGCGCCCATCTGCATTTCCCGGGGATTCACCGCTTCGTAAACGTCCTTATCGGAGTGATGAAAATCGAAATAGCGCTGACTGTCGGGCACGTAGCCGATCAAGGCTTTGGCGTTTTTGATCTGGGAGACGTCCACCCCGCTGCCGCCCGGCCTCACCCAGTCGATATCCGCTTTCTCTAAGTAGGGAAGCCAGCCCCGCAGCGTTTCGATGACCGCGGAATCCCCCTCCACGCTGAATCCCCGGGGCGTAAAGGCGCCGCGGTCGGATTCGATGGCGGCGAGGTGTTTGAGGCCCAGGCTGTCCGCTTCCTGCGCGTATTTCAGCGCCCCGCGGATGCCGTTTTCTTCGTTGATGTAAAACACGCAGCGGATGGTGCGTTTCGGGCGCAACTCCAGCCGTTTGAACAAATCCGGCACTTCCAGGGCCTGGAGGCAGCCGGCCCCGTCGTCGTGCGCCCCGCAGCCCTTGTCCCAGCTATCATAATGCCCGGCCACCACGATGTATTCATCCGGAAATTGCGAACCGAGCAGGTCTCCGATGACGTTGTAGGATTGGATATCCGGCAGGGTCTGGCAGGAAAGCTTGAGACGCACTTTCAGGCGCGGGTCTTGCTTCAGCGCGGCGCTGAGGAAGTCGGCGTCGATCTGCCCGATTGCTGCTGCGGGTATCTGCGCGACTCCTTCCCGGTAGTTTAAGCTGCCGGTGTGGGGCACATTGTCATAGCGCGTAGTCACCGAACGCACCAGCGCCGCCACGCCCCCGGCTAAGGCCGCCTCTACCGCGCCGTGTACCCGTTGATCCACGGTTTTTCCGTACCCGGCAAAGGTATTGGTGAGATGCTGTGCAAAGGGGCGATTGAACAATACGATCTTGCCGCGCCCTTTCTCGCCTAAGGCGGCCAGCTCGGCAAAATCCTTTACTTCAACCACTTCCGCGGTAATCCCCTCTTTCGGGGTCGCGATGCTTCCGCCCAGCGCGGCCACGGCCAGTTTCCTGCCCTTCACCCGCGTCGATTCGATGACGCGGGCTTCTTCCACCTTGCCGCGCACCCAGTTGGGAACCATTACCGGCTGTAAAATGACCCGGTCGAGGCCCAGCGCCTCCATTTTTGCCTTCGCCCAGAGAATCGCCCGGTAAGAATTTTGCGAACCGCTCAGCCGGGGGCCGAGCTCGCAAAGCTCCCCCAGCCAGCGATAGCCTTTTTGCTCCCGCAGCGATTTTTCAACCAGGGCGGCGGCGGTTTGCAGGTAGTGCTCATGGCGGTCGGGTTGATTGGATTGAGCCATCAGCGAATCCGGATTTATGAGTAAAAGGAATGATATGAGTTGCGGAAGCAGGAACAATAGAGTTGTTGCAAAACAAGAAAAAAGCCCCGAATGCACACGAATTTTCACGAATGGGTTTTTCAGAAAGCGTTTGTTTCTATTCGTGTTCATTCGTGTTGATTCGTGGCTGATTTTTGAGCAAACCTCTTCAAAATCCTTATTTCGCAACAAGTCTAATGTCTTTGGCTGCAAATTCAATCGTCTCCTACTCGAAATTGAGGTCCAGGGAGGTTTCGCCGGGGCCGGGGGAGGATTCCTCCGCTTCCCGGATAAGCAGCAGAATAGCGCTTTGCGGAACGATAAAGTACTTTTCGCCTTCGTATTTGATCTCCACCGCGGCTTTGCGCAGGAACAGGGCGTAGTCGCCCTCCCGGGCCTCCATCGGCAAATGGCGGGGAGCGGGGCTGGCGGAGGCGCTCCAGGGCTCATCGCCCGGGGCAGAGGGGTCTGCCAGGGGAATGCCCGGCCCGGTTTTGATGATATGGCCGCGCAGCACTTCATCCCGGTCTTTTACAGTTTGGGGCAGGTACAGGCCGACCTCGGTCTTCTCTTCGGTTTCGTCCTGTTTCACCAGCACCCGGTCGCCGATGACGATCAACTCTTTCATTGGTGGAAAAGCCTGCACGAATGATGGTCTTTTTAATTGCCAATTGGCAATTCTCAATTGGTAATTGCCAATTAATGAAAACTTCATCCCGGTCTTTTACGGTTTGGGGCAGGTACAGGCCGACCTCGGTCTTCTCTTCGGTTTCGTCCTGTTTCACCAGCACCCGGTCGCCGATGACGATCAACTCTTTCATGGGTGGAAAAGCCTGCACGAATGATGGTCTTTTTAATTGCCAATTGGCAATTCTCAATTGGCAATTGCCAATTAATGAAAACTTCATCCCGGCGGCCAGGTAAACCGCCGCCCGCCCAGCAGGTGCAAGTGCAGGTGGAAGACGGTCTGGTTGGCGTTCTCGCCGTTGTTGATCACCAGGCGGAAGCCGGATTCTTTGATGTTCAACTGCCCGGCCACCTTGTTAGCGGCGTTTATCAGCCGGCCGAGCAGCGGTTCGTGATGATCCTCCAGGTCCGCGATTTTTGCAACGTGCAGTTTGGGAATCAGCAGCACGTGAACGGGAGCCTGGGGGGAGAGATCGTGAAAAGCCAGCACCTCATCATCCTCATATACCTTGCGAGAGGGAATCTCGCCGCGCACAATTTTGCAGAAGATGCAGTCGGGCATACCTGGTTCCTGCTTACCGGTTTCCGGTTCTTGTTCCCTGCCGCCTGGAATATAATCTTCTTGCGGTTTTTTGCCTATAGCAAATGTAATTTTGCCTGCGCAACGGCGACCACCGCGGCGGTCTCGGCGCGCAGAATTTGATCGCCTAATTTAAGCGGTTGGAACCCGCTTCCCTTCGCCCGGGCTGCCTCTTCTTCTGAAAAACCGCCCTCCGGGCCGATAGCAATCACTATTTCCTGCCCCGGTTTTGCGGCAATTTTCTTGAAAGAAACGGCCTCTTCCACACGGTCGGCGATCAACCGGTGCCGGGTTTCCGGGGGAGGGAGCTGTTGTAGAAATTTTTCGAAGCTGAGCGGGGAGAGCAGCTCCGGCAAATAGGCTTGCTCGCTCTGCTTCATGGCGCTGACGGCAATTTTGCGCAGGTGCTCAACTTTGAAGGTTTTTATGCTGCTAAAACGGCACAGCAGCGGTTGAATGGAGCCGACCCCCAACTCGGCTAATTTTTCCACTGCCCAGTCCATCCGGTTGGGGCGGATAAGGGAGAGGGCGAGGTGAACCCGGCGCTCCGGCGGCGGGGGAACCTTTTGGAGTGATCGAATCCGGCAAAAAACCTGTTGCAGCGGAGCATTTTCGACCACGGCCTGGGCCAGAATGCCTTTGCCATTGCTAAGCGTGATCAGGTCGCCGCTGCGCTTGCGAAATACCCGCCGCAGGTGGTGGCTTTCTTCCCCGGAAAGCTGAACGATTTCGGAAACATCCGAAAGATCCGCGCAATAGAAAAATTCCATGCAACTATTGCCTTTGGCTTTATTGGCAGAATGATCGAAAAAAATTATTCTGCCAATCCATCATTCTGCCATAAAAAAACCTGCCCCAATCTCCAATCTCCAATCCCCAATCTTCAATCATAAATCTTCAATCTTCAATTTAAAAAACCACTCCCACCTCAATAATCCATTCCCCCCGGCCCCGGTCGCTCCAGGCGTGGTCGAGGCGCAGCACGTGTACGTAAGGCAGGTGAAAGTGCAGCCCCACCCCGTAGCCGGTATAGTGGTTGTTGAGGGAGAGCTCTTCGCGGCGATTCCATACCACCCCGCTGTCCATAAAAATGCCCATGCTCAACCCGTATTTCAGCTGCTGGAAAAACATCCCGAAAAGGGGAGCCTCCTTCCAGGAGAGATAGCGAACCGGCAGGATGCTGATGCGGGTTTCAAAATTATAGGTCATCAAGTTTTGAGCGGTGAATACCCGGTCGAAATAGCCGCGAATCCGCTCCCCGTAGCCGATAAACACCCGGTCATAGATCGGCAATTCCCCGTGGTTGAGCATCAGGAAATTGCGCGCGCCCAGGGTGACCCGTTGGAGAGGTTTTACATACACCCGGTGGTCAAAGGCAAAGCGCCAGAAGCTCGGCTGGTGTTGATTGAAACCGGCGCGGGTGACGTTCCAGCTCACCAGAAATCCCTTCCCGGGATATTCGAACAGGTCGCGGCGGTCGTGGCGGTACTCCAGGCTGATTTTGGGTATAAAATCCGTCCCGCTGCCGGAGACGGAATACTCTTTAAATTCTTCCGGCAGGCGGATTTGCTTCACCTCCATGGAGGTCTGGAGATATTGATGCAAGGTCAGGCGCTTGCCAAAACTAATTGTTCCTCCCAGGTGTTTTTCATCAAAATCATAAAATTTGTTGCCTACTTTTCTGCCAAAAAAATTAAGTCCCACCATGAAGCGGGAATGCCGTCCCACCCAGGGATTGTAATAGCGCAGGAAGAACGCCGGGTTGTAGCCGAACCACCCCCCCACGGTCAACTGCTCGTTCATCCCCCGGAAATTCCGGTGGGAAAGCTGGAAACCGTAGCTGATCTTATCCCAGTCCCGCTCATTGATGAACAACAGCGGCAAGGGGTAAATATACCAGGATTCGGTTACCTGGATCAACAGGATGGCGCGTTCCGGTTCCCCAAGGATGGCCAATTCCACCCGGTTGAATAGAAACAGGTTGGTGATCCGGTTCTGGATGGATTGTAAATCTTCCAGGCTGAGGGTGTCGGGAAACCGGAAGGGAATTTCCCGCAGGATGACCTCCTCGCGAGTTTTTTCATTGCCGACCACCATCACTCTCTCGATGCGGATCGGCAATCCCGCCGGCTGCTGGCTATAAAGGGGGGCAGCCAGGCCGGGTAAAAAGAGAAAGAAGAGAAAACAACAGCGGCGCATAAAAAAAGTGGCCTTTCCTGAAGGGGCAGATTCCCAAACGCTCATTCACGTCTCTCACAAATTCAAGGGAGTGTAACCCAAATACTGCATAAGTTAGGAATCAGGAGTGCAGAATTCATTCTGCACTGCCAGTGCAAAATGAATTTTGCACTCCTTTTCTCCGCCTCTCAATTACTTTTTACAGTATTTTGGTCACACGCAATTCAAATCAACTCATTATCATCGAAGTCTTTGCTGCAAA
Organism: Deltaproteobacteria bacterium; assembly: GCA_011526015.1. GTDB lineage: Bacteria > Calditrichota > Calditrichia > RBG-13-44-9 > J075 > JABWBP01. The sequence continues at coordinate 24,818 of WYBG01000099.1, forward strand.
AAATAATCTCCGCGTGAAAAAACCCCCGGGGAGAGACGGCAATCGAAAAAATTGCAGCTAAAATTATGGGAAAGGAGCGCTCATGTCAAGCGGGGAGTTGCTAACCCGCGAACCGGTTTTCTCCCCCGATTCAACCCAACAATACAACATTTTTTCGTAACTATACCGCGTAAGGTCATAAATTGTGTTTTTAAATTTTTCGGGTATATGGGTATAAGGTATAGGGAAAACAATGCCTTATACCCTATACCTTATATCCTCAAAAATCACAGTTTATGCCCTTATACA
>WYBG01000100.1 GCA_011526015.1 Deltaproteobacteria bacterium
ATGACAATTTACGTGCTTTTCATGTCACTCCCGCGAAAGCGGGAGTCTATAAAATATCTCAGTTCCTGGGTGCGCATACAACTGTTTTCTAATCCTTAACAGGGTTACTTTTGCGCTACTGCCTTATTACTTTTTAAGTTGTTGATAAAACTTGACATGTTCATTTGCCATCAATGGCCAAAAGTTGTCATTCCCGTGAAAACGGGAATCCAGGTCGTAAAAATTGTGGATTCCCGCTAAAACTTGTGCCCGTATGTTTTAAATGGGTAACATGCGGGAATGACAAGGGAGTAAAAAAATCAGTTCATAAAAAACAATTACTTAACCAGCTATAAGGTCTAATGTTCCATATGTCGGGATAACGGTTTTAAATGCTCTAAATTCTTCCTCTGAGACCTCTGTGGCTGAATAGTAACAATCCTTCAGCATTTTACTTAAGTTTTTAAACCCAGCACCTCCTGCATGGTATAATAGCCCGGTTTTTGGGAGGGAATCCAGCGCACTGCCCGCAGCACTCCTTCTACAAAAATCGAGCGGGAGAGCGCCTGGTGGGTAATCACAATGTTTTCGTGGCTTCCCAGGAAATGTACCTGGTGTTCCCCCACCACCGACCCCCCGCGCAGGGAGTGCAGGGCGATTTCCGGCCCCCGCTCCGCCTGGAAGCCCTGTCGCCCGAAGCGGATGTTTTCCTCCTCCGGCGCTCCCAGTCCCTGCAACAGCGCCCGCGCCAGCAGCAGCGCGGTTCCGCTGGGAGAATCTTTCTTATTGCGATGGTGGATTTCTACGATTTCGCCGTCAAATTTTCCCTGGAGCGCCGCGGCGGCTTTTTGGATAAGATTGATAAGCAGGTTGATTCCCTGGGAAAAATTGAATGCCTGCACCACCGCAACCTGTTTTGCCAGTTCCAGCAGCCGGGATTGCTGCGGTTCGGAGAGGCCGGTGGTGCCGCTGATCAAGGGAACCCGGCGCTTGCGGCAGGCTTCGGCAATGGCGGCGGCGCCTTCCGGGGAAGAAAAATCCACCGCCACGTCCGCCTCGTTTAGAATTTCATCCGGATCGATGGAAACGCAGATTTTGTCAGAGTAAAACGTTTCCAGGGTGTCGATTCCCCCCACCAGCGCCAGGGATTCATCTTTCAGAATCGCCGCGCTCAGCTCCCCTCCCATCCGTCCCAAAATTCCGTTGATTGCCACTCGAATCATGGATTGCCTCGCTGTTTAGGCCCTTTCCCCGACGATTCGGGGCAGGCTGGGCTTTTTTCTGCCATTTTTTGGCAAAACAGAAACCAAAGTTATAGAGCAAGTAATGTGTTCTTGCGTGTTCTTTGAAAATTGCTGGAAAGAATAGGAAGCGGATCTTCCCCTTGTGCGTTACACGCAGAGCGGTGTAACGAGTTGGCATACCGATACTCTACTTGTTACACCGCCCTGCGGTGTAACACTTACTTTGAAGCTCTGCTTCCTGGCGCAGAAATTGTCAAAGAACCCGCGATAAGACAGGGACAAGTAATTAAAAACCGGTTATTTTTCGATCCACTTTTCCAGCATGGCGGCCAGTTTTTCCGGGGGCGTGAACGGGTGAGGATATATACCTTTGATCATGCGCTGGCGGCAGGCTTCGTAGAGGATGACCGCTGTGGCGACGGAAACATTCAGGCTCTGGATCATTCCGAACATGGGAATAAAAATCAGCGCGTCGGCAATTTCCCGGGCCTCCGCGGAAACGCCGTCGTGCTCGTTCCCCACCACAATCGCCGCCGGCGTGGTCCAATCCACGTCGTAAATAGATTGCGCCTGCTCGTTCAGGCAGGTTGCGTAAATTGTAAACCCTTGCGCTTTCAGCAAGGAGCGCGCCTCCTGGCAGGAAGAAAAAAAGCCCACCTCGATCCACTTTTTGGCCGAAGCGGAGGATTTTTTGCCCAGGCCGGGAAATTCTTGCGAGGAGTAGATCAAATGAACCTTCTCCACCCCGACTGCGTCACAGGAACGCAGAATGGCGCTGACGTTATGGGGATCATGGATGTTTTCGCAGACGACGGTCAAATCCGGCTGCCGATTTTTCAACACCCCGGTCATTTTTTTTATTCTGCGGGTTGTTGGCATACCTCACCTTTAAGCGCTTGAGCAACGAATATAATTATAAACTGATGTTACGCAGAACAGAAAAATTTAAACCCATGGTTCGATAAACTCGCCATGCAAAGGGCACAGAGGGAACCGGGGAAAACAAATATTTACTGGCTTGATACTGCGCTGGAAACCAAGATGTAATATTAGCCCCGGCCTTCCTCCAAAGGAGCCGCTTCGCGGCGGGGTAAACTCTTCCGAAAAATGAAAACTCTGTTTTCTCTGTGTCTTTTGCATGGTGAGTTTATCGAACCATGTGTTAAAATGCGTAACATCAGTTATAAAAATAAAATGCTTGAAATTTGAAGAAATAAAATTTTAAATTTGCCCGCTAAATTGTACCCGTTGAGAAAGGAGAACATTATGGCTAAAAAACAGAAAAAAGTATATGACGACGACATTGAAGAACGCGAAGAGGAGCTTGACGACGAACCGGATGACGATGAAATCGATGACGACGATTATGATGATGACGACGACGATGATGACGAGGATATCCCTGACGATGAGATTATCGACGAAGAGAGTTTGGAAGAGTTAGGCGAGGAGGATATTGAGGAAAACGAGGAGGAGATGGAGCAAATCGAGTCCAAGCTGGCCAGCGGGGAAGAATTTGTCGCCTCCCAAAGCGAAGTGGTGACGCTGCTGAAGGCGAATTTAGTATATGCCTGCCCGCGCTGCCGCCGCATTTTTTTGAAGAACAAGTGGATAAAAGATAGTATTACCGACGTGTACACCGTGCGCACGGAGCTGGCCTACTGCGACAAATGCATGGGCAAGACTTCGGAAAATTTCATCGGCAGCATCGAAATTTACGACAAAAAGCTCTCCGAAAAGAAAACCCCCCTGGTCAACCTGGCCAAAAAAGTAGAAGCAGGGTTAGAAAACCGGGAACCCTTCGAGACCATCATCGAAGTGTTCGAAAAGGACGAGATTCTCTATATTTTTACCAATACCACCCGCCTGGCGGTAGAAATTGCCCGGGCCATCCGCCAGGAATGGCACGGCGCGATGCAATACGAATGGTTCGAGCGGAACCAGTATCTGCGGGCAAAATGGTTTTCGGAAGTGCAGAACCGGGAGCATTTCAAGAGCCGCATCCGGGCGGCCAAGGAAAAACGGATCGGGTTGTTCTCTTTCGAGGATGAATAACGGATGTTAGGCAGACAAGAAAAATTTTGCCGCAGAGGCCACAGAGAAAAACAAATATTTATCGGCTTGATACTGCATTGGGAACGAAAATGCGGTATTGACCTCGCCTTTCCGGGGTAAACTCTTCCGAAAAATGAAAACCCTGGGTTTTCTGTGGCCTCTGTGGCAAAATGCGTAACATTCGTGAATAATATAGGTGCAAAGGTGAAAGGTGCGACGCATCGCGCTCTTGAGGCTGTTGCAGATTCGTGCAGTCTGTCATTCCCGCATGTTCCCCGCTTAATACGTGCGGGGACAAGCTTAAGCGGGAATCTATGGCATTGTGTTTGTGGATTCCCGATAAAAGCATTCGGGAATGACAATCTGCAACAGCCTCTCTTCCGGGGTGAATCGCAAATCTAACCCAATAACCATGGCCGACGGCAAAACCTACCAGAAGCTGCTTCGCATCCGGGAAGAAAAGGGGGCGGGGTTCATCCTGTTGTTGGACCCCGATAAACTCCCCGTTCCGAAAATTCAAAACAGCATCGAACACGCTATCGAGGCAGGGGTGGATGTTTTTTTTATCGGGGGAAGCTTTTTGCTGAACCGGCAATTCGATGATTTTGTGCAGGAAGTAAAACGCGCCGCCGGCGAGCACCCGGCGATCCTCTTTCCCGGGAGCTTGCACCAGATATCTCCCTTTGCGGACGCGCTCCTCTTTTTATCGGTCATCAGCGGGCGCAACCCGGAGCACCTGATCGGCAGCCAGGTAACGGCCGCCCCGATGGTGTGGAAAATGCAGTTGGAAACCATCTCCTGCGGTTACATGCTCATCGAATCCGGCGCCTTGACCAGCGCCCAGTTTCTCAGCAACTCCCTTCCCATTCCCCGCAACAAACCGGAAATTGCCTTAGCCCACGCCCTGGCGGGGCAGTTTTTGGGGATGCAGAGCATTTACCTGGAAGCCGGCAGCGGCGCAAAATGGCCGGTGCCCGCGGAAATGATTTCCCTGGTGAGCCAGCATATTCGCATCCCGCTGATGGCGGGGGGAGGAATTCGCTCCCCGCAGGAAGCGGAAGAGAAGGCCAGGGCCGGGGCGCATTTCATTGTGGTGGGGAACTATTTTGAAACCGAAGGGAATTCTTCGCTGATGAAAGAATTCGCCGGGGCGATTCATCGCCGGTGAGCGGCGGTATCCCGGCCGACCGGAAACGCCGCCGGGAATATTCTCCCCCGTTAAGCTCCAATCTTCCCGCATCCGCCGCATCGCGTTTCCTGGCGCTCGCCGGGAACCTGAGAAGGGATCGTTCTTGAAGACCTGGTTTCAAAAACTTATTAAAAGGGAAGATACCCGGAGGCTGGCCGAAAATATTTTATCGCTGACGGTTTTGCAGGGGCTGAATTACCTGCTCCCGCTTCTCACCCTGCCCTACCTTACCCGGGTGTTAGGCCCGGAGAAATTCGGCCTGGTAGCATTTGCCCAGGCGCTGGCGCAATATTTCGTGATCATTACCGATTACGGATTCAATCTCTCCGCAACCCGCGATGTTTCCATCCACCGGGAAGACCCCGCCCGCCTGCGCGCGATATTCAACTCCGTGATGGCGATTAAAACCGGGCTGATGGTGCTCAGCCTGGCGGCGCTGACGGTGATCGTTTTCAGTTTCGATAGATTCAACCGCGATTGGGAGCTTTACTTTTTGTCTGCCGGGCTGGTAATCACCAGCGTGCTGTTCCCGGTGTGGTTTTTCCAGGGACTGGAGCGGATGAAATACATCACCGTTCTGAATATTATCTCCAAGCTGGTCGCGGTTATCGCCATCTTTATTTTCATCCGCAGCAGCTCCGATTACCTCTACGTGCCCCTGATCAACGTGTGCGGCTGGTTAGTGGGCGGGGTTCTCTCCCTGGCGCTGGTGTTCCGGGATTTCCGGATGCGCTTCGAAATGCCCGCCCTGGAAGATATTCGCTATCACCTCAAAGAGGGCTGGAATATTTTCGTTTCCGGCGTCGCCATCAGCATGTACACTGTCACCAACACCTTCTTGCTGGGGTTGTTTACCACCGACGCGATGGTGGGCTATTACAGCGCCGCGGAAAAGGTGTTCCGGGCGCTGGCGCAAATGTTCAATCCCCTTTTCCAGGCGCTCTATCCGCATATCGTCGCGCTGGCGCAAAAATCCCGGGAAGGGGCGATCAATTTCTTGAATAAATTATTAGCCGTGGTTTTGGCGGGGTGCAGCGCAACCTGGCTGATCATTTTTCTGGCCGCGGCTCCCTTGTTGAATCTGGTGCTGGGAAACGCTTACGGCGAGTCGGTCGCCATTTTCAGAATTTTTTCCCCCATGTTGATATTCACCCCGGCGGCCACGGTGTTTGTGAACCTGGCCATGCTGGCGTTCAAGTTAGATCGTTACTTCTTAAAGCTCTATTTATTCGGGGGCTTGCTGAACCTGGGATTGGTGGCGCTGTTTCTGGTCCTATTGAACATGGAAGCAAAAGGCGTGGCGCTGGCGATGCTGATCAATGAAATAGCGCTCACCTTCCTGGCCTATTATATCCTGGGCAGGCATCATATCAAGCTGTTTCCGCGCCTGCGCAGCGCCAATATCTCAATTACGTGATCACGGTTAACAGGAATTATTAACTGATGTTACGCAGGCCAAAAGAATTAGCCACAGAGTCACAGAGGACACAGAGAAAATCAAATATTTGTTGAGACCAAGCCCAGGCAGAGAAGCAAAAACGCTAAAAAAATGCTCTAAACTCTGTGTTCTTTGTGTCTCTGTGGCAAAATGCGTAACATCAGATAGTAATCCGAAGAAGGGAGAACCCCAATGGAATCGACGCCCGAACGGATGTACCTGGATTTACTGAAAAAAACCCTCTCGTTTATGCTCTGGCCGGAGCCGCCGGTCAATATCAGAACCTTCAATTTTATGAGACCTCGTTATAAACGCTTGATCGCCAGCGGATTGGCAAAGGCATTTGGAGCGGTGGGCCTGCAAATAACCCAGCACAAGGTTTTTACGGAAGCGGAAAAGGCGGAAGGAAAGGTCTGGCCGGGTTACGCCGATACCATGATCGGGATGAAGCGGCTCGACAATTTGCAGGATTGCATCGAAACCGTTTTGAAAGAGAAGGTTCCGGGAGATTTTATCGAAACCGGCGTCTGGCGGGGAGGCGCCTGCATCTTCATGCGCGGCGCGCTGGCGGTTTACGGGGAGAAGGAGCGGCGGGTTTTTGTGGCCGATTCCTTCGAGGGGCTGCCCAAACCGGATCCCGAAAAGCATCCCGCGGACCGGGACGACCGGCACCATACCTTCGATTACCTGCAAGTTTCGGTAGAGGAGGTGCAGCAGAATTTTGCCAGGTACGGCTTGTTGGATGATCGGGTGGTCTTCCTGAAAGGGTGGTTCAAGGATACCCTTCCGGCCGCGCCGATCGAGAAGCTCGCCATTCTCCGGCTCGACGGCGACATGTACAGCTCTACCATCGACGCGCTGGAGAATCTGTACCCGAAGCTTTCCAGGGGCGGGTTCTGCATCATCGATGATTACGCGCTGGCGGGATGCCAGAAAGCAGTGCACGATTACCGCGACAAACATCAAATTCAGGATGAAATCAAACAAATTGACTGGATCGGCTGGTATTGGCGAAAATCGTAAGGATCAACAAAGAGAACTATTCGGGCATATTTTAGACCGGATGTACAGAAGGTAAGTGTGCGCTTAAACGTGGTCGGAGACAAAGTCTGCGAAACCTCGTTCCCAAAGTCTCTTTGGGAACGTAATTGCACGCGAAACTCCAGTTTCGCGTGCAAATTCTGCGCTTTTTGTGGCCGG
>WYBG01000101.1 GCA_011526015.1 Deltaproteobacteria bacterium
CGCAATGGCGCAAAAGTCACCCTGTCATGGATTCCCGCTTTCGCGGGAATGACAATTTACGTGCTTTTCATGTCACTCCCGCGAAAGCGGGAGTCTATAAAATATCTCAGTTCCTGGGTGCGCATATAACTGTTTTCTAATCCTTAACAGGGTTACTTTTGCGCTACTGCCTAATAACTGATGTTACGCAGGACAAAAGAATTTGCCACAGAGCCACAGAGGGCACGGAGGAAATTAAATGTTTATTGATGCTGAGACTGCACTGAGGAGTAAAAACACTAAAAAAGTTAATGTAAACTCTGTGTTCTCCGTGTCTTTTGCATGGTGAGTTTATCGAACCATGTGGCAAAACGCGTAACATCAGTAATAATCAGCCCTGTTTACATATTCTAAAACCCCAATCAGGAGATGCGAATGTTCCCCGCCCAAACCTATATCGAACGCAGAAACCGCCTGAAACAGCAGCTTGGTTCCGGGGTGCTCTTGTTCCTCGGCAATGAGGAAAGCCCCATGAATTATGCCGACAACGCCTTTCATTTCCGGCAGGACAGCTCCTTCCTCTACTTCTGGGGCATCGATGCGCCGGGTCTGGCGGCGCTCATCGACGTGGAGGAAGACCGGGAGATCGTCTTCGGAAACGACCTGACCGTGGAAGAAATCGTCTGGATGGGGCCGCAGCCCACCATCGCGGAAAGAAGCCGCCAGGCGGGGGTGAAAGAGAGCGCCCCGCCGAGCAAATTGGAAAATACCCTGGAAAAAGCGTTTCAGGCCGGGAAGAAGATCCATTTTCTTCCCCAGTATCGCGCGGAAAACGTTATCAAATTACAAAAGCTGCTGCAACTGCACCCGGACGCAGTCAATCAACAGGCTTCCGCGCCCTTCATCAAAGCGGTGGTAGCGCAGCGCTCCCGCAAATCCGTGCAAGAAGTGGCCGAGATCGAAGCCGCGCTGGAGATCACCCGGGAAATGCACCTGCTGGCCATGAAACAGTCCCGCCCGGGGGTGTACGAGCGCGAAATCGCCGGGTTGATGGAGGGAATCGCCTATGCCTTAGGCGGGCGGCTCTCCTTTCCGATCATTTTCTCCATTCACGGGGAGACCCTGCACAACCACTACCACGGCAACCGCATGGAAGCGGGCGACATGGCCGTGAACGATTCCGGCGCGGAATCCGCCCGCCATTACGCGGGGGACATCACCCGCACCATTCCCACCGGCGGCAAATTCGACCCGCGCCAGCGGGAGGTGTACGAAATTGTGCTCGACGCCCAGCAAAAGGCCATCGAAGCCTGCAAACCGGGAGTGGAGTTCCGCAGCGTGCACCTGCTCGCCTGCAAGCGCCTCGCCAGCGGCTTAAAAGCGCTGGGCTTGATGAAGGGCGACGTGGAAGAAGCGGTTCCCGCCGGGGCGCACGCGCTGTTTTTCCAGTGCGGGCTGGGGCACATGATGGGGTTAGACGTGCACGACATGGAGGGATTGGGAGAGGAATACGTCGGTTACACGGAGACCATCCAACGCAATCCCCAATTCGGCATCCGCTCCCTGCGTTTAGCCAGGGCATTGGAGCCGGGTTTCGTGTTCACCGTGGAGCCGGGGCTGTATTTCATCCCGCAACTGATTGACCGCTGGAAAGCGGAGAACCGGTTCCCCCAATTCATCAATTATGAAGCGGTGGAAAAATATCGCAGCTTCGGGGGCATCCGGGTAGAAGACAACATCCTGATCACCGATACCGGAAACCGGGTGTTAGGCAAGCCCATTCCTAAAACCATTGAAGAAGTGGAGGGGCTGGCCGGGGCGTAAAGCGTAAAACGTAATGCGTAATTTTGTGTAGTGCGTATTGCGTATTCCGTTGTTTACGCATTACGAGTTACTCATTACGTTTTACGAAATACGAAATACGCAATACGCATTACGAATTACGCCCCGCACCCCATTCACCAAAGGAGACCCTATGTTCAAAAATCATCCCCGGGGATTGACTACCCTGTTTTTTACCGAGATGTGGGAGCGGTTCGGATTTTATACCATGATGGCGGTGTTCACGCTGTACATGGACGAGAGTTTCAAATGGAGCGACGCGGACAAGGCGGACGTGTACGGCCTGTTTTTAGGGGCGGTATATTTCTTCCCCATCTTAGGGGGGTGGATCGCCGATAAGTTCCTCGGTTATCGAAATACCATCCGGGTGGGAGCGGTGATTATGATGTGCGGTTACGCCCTGCTGGCTTTTTCGGCATTGAACCGTCTGGCGCTGTTTTACGGCGGGCTGGCAATGATCGCCTTCGGCAACGGGCTGTTCAAGGCCAACATCTCCGTGCTGGTGGGCAAGCTCTACCCGCCAGGCAGCAAACTGAAGGACGTGGGATATAATATTTTCTACATGGGCATCAATATCGGCGCGTTCATCGCGCCCCTGGCCGCGACCGCGCTGCATAATCAGTTTGCAAACTACAATGTCTCATTCGGGACGGCTTCCCTGGGTATGATCGTTTCCATGGCCATTTTTCAACTGGGACGGAGAACCTACCAGGTCAGCGAAGCGCCGGAATCCCCTGCTGCAAGGGTTTCCAATCCCCAGCCCCGGGTGGAAATGAGCAAAAAGGAAGAGTGGGAACGGCTGGCTTCCCTGGGCATCCTGTTCTTGATCGCGATTTTCTTCTGGATGGCCTTTTACCAGAACGGTTTCGCACTCACCCTCTTCGCCCAGCGCTCCACGGTTGAATACTCCTTTCTGCGCCCGGAAACCTACCAGTTTTTCGGCCCCTTTTTCATCGTGATATTGACCCCGGTGATCGTCTCGATTTTCAACGCCCTGCGCAAGCGCGGGAAGGAGCCTTCCAGCGCGAGCAAGATTTTCCTGGGTATATTTATCGCCGGAGCATCGCTGATCGTGATGGTGTTCGCCTCTTTGATGGGCGGGAACCTGGATCAAAATATCATGTCCCCCGCCTGGTTGATCAACTCTTACCTGGTGATCACGGTTGCGGAAATCCTGGTCAGCCCCATGGGGCTTTCCTTTGTTTCCAAAGTCGCGCCCCCGCGCATGGGCGGGCTGATGATGGGCTGCTGGTTCGGCGCCACCGCCCTGGGGGCCTATTCCTCTGGATTGTTAGGGCGGTTTTACAGCGCCCTGGCGCACCATGAATACTTCATGCTCCTGGCGGGATTACTCTTCGCCGCCTCGCTGTTAGTGTTACTGTTCTTGAAAAAGCTGAACCGCTTTGCGGGGTGAGAGGTTTAGGTATAAGGTATAGGGTATAAGGAGAGCAACGCCTTATACCCTATACCCGCATCCGTTATCGCAACCAAAGGAGAGTTTCATGTCGCAGAACTTTGTCGAGAAAATCGCCCGGGCCTTTGCGGTGGGATTGGAAGAAAGCCACACCGTGCGCAGCGGCGACTACCTGTCCATTCAACCGGCGTACGTGATGACCCACGACAACACCGGCGCGGTGATCCCCAAATTCCGCAGCATCGGGGCGAAAAAGATCGCCAATCCCCGCCAGCCGGTGTTCACCCTGGACCATAACGTGCAGGATACCAGCGAGCAGAACCTGCAAAAGTACGGGAAAATCGAAGCGTTTGCCCGGGACCTGGGGGTGGATTTTTATCCCGCCGGGCGGGGCATCGGTCACCAGATCATGTGCGAGGAAGGCTACGCCTGGCCGGGAACCCTGGTGGTGGCTTCGGACAGCCACTCCAATATGTACGGCGGGTTAGGCTGCTTAGGCACGCCCATCGTACGCACCGACGCCGCGGCCCTCTGGGCCACCGGGCGCACCTGGTGGCAGGTTCCCCCGGTAGCAAAAGTGGAGTTGCGCGGGAAGCTGCGTTCCGGCGTCGCCGGAAAAGACGTGATCATCGCCCTGTGCGGGGTGTTCAACAAAGATGAAGTGCTCAACCACGCGGTGGAATTCGTGGGCGAGGGCGTGCAGAGCCTGAGCATCGACGAGCGGTTGACCATCGCCAACATGAGCACGGAGTGGGGCGCGCTGGCGGGGGTTTTCCCGGTGGATGAAACGACCATCGAGTGGCTGCGTGAGCGCGCCGCCTTCATCGCCAAACGCGGGCTGGCGGGCGTGCCCTCGGACGCCGACGGAAACGGAATTCACCCCCGCCTGAACGAGAAACACATCGCGGAGCTGGAAAAACGGCTGCCGGAGCTGCAGGCGGACAAAGATGCCTATTACGCGAAGGAATTGGCGTTGGACCTCTCCGCAGTGCAGCCGTTCGTCTCCGGCCCCAACGGCGTCAAAGTGATGGCCGGGGTGGGAGAGCTGCGCCGGAAGAATCTCAAAATCCACAAAGCCTACCTGGTTTCCTGCGTCAACAGCCGGGTGGAAGACCTGGCGGAAGCGGCGCGGGTGATGGCCGGGAAAAAGGTGGCCGGGGGAGTGGAGTTTTACATCGCCGCGGCCTCCAGCGAGGTGCAGGCGGAGAGCGAGAAACGGGGCGACTGGCAAAAGTTGTTAGAAGCCGGGGCGATTCCCCTGCCGCCCGGCTGCGGGCCGTGCATCGGATTGGGGCGGGGGCTGCTGCAGGATGGCGAGGTGGGCATCTCCGCCACTAACCGCAATTTCAAGGGGCGCATGGGGTCTCCCAACGCGCAGGCCTATTTGGCCTCTCCCGCGGTGGTGGCCGCCTCCGCCGTGGCCGGGAAGATCGACTTTCCGGGGGAGTGGGCTGCGGAAATGCCCCGAGGGGAAATCCGGGTGAATCTCAAAAAAACCGCGGCGGGCGGGGAAGTGCGCATCCTGAAGGGGTTCCCGGAAACGCTGGAAGGCGAGTTGATCTTCTGCCGCCAGGACAATCTCAACACCGACGGGATTTTCCCCGGCAAATACACCTACATCGACGATTTTACCCCGCAGCAGCAGGCGCAGGTGGTGATGGAAAATTACGATCCTGAATTCGGCAAAATAGCCAGGGAAGGGGATATTTTAGCCGGCGGGTTCAACTTCGGAACCGGCAGTTCCCGGGAGCAGGCCGCCACGGCTCTGAAGTACCGGGGATTGCAATTAGTAATAGCCGGCTCTTTCAACGAAACCTACAAGCGCAACGCCCTGAACAACGGCTACCTGGCCGTGGAAGCGCCGGAGTTGGTGAACGATCTCAAGCAGCGCTTCGGGAGGGAAAAGCTGACTGTGCGCACTGGTATTCTTGCGAAGGTGAATTTCCGCAAATCCATGGTGGAAGCGGGCGGCAAGAGCTACCCCATCGATCCGGTGGGAATTGCCGCGCAGGAGCTGGTGTTAGTCGGGGGGTTGGAGAATTGGGTGAAAGAAAGATTGTAGGGTTTTGCCTGCCTGACTGCCGGATTTCAGGCAGGCAGGGTGTTTGGGTGCAAAAGTGTTCGAGAGTTAAACCTCCCGGGTCCCGGCCATTCGGGTTTCGGGAGGTTTATCTTCGCTTAAAGGTGGGCCACCGGAATCGGTTCGGTTCTCTCAGCCAATCGTTTTCCGGTGGCGATTTCATGAACGGTATGGAGAATATCGGCATGGTAATAGCGATTTCCGCAGGAATCGCAAACGCCAATGGTGATATTTTCCAATATGACAAAACCGTTTTTGTGTTTGAAGGCCTCGCGTTCTACTTTACGAGGCTTAACGGTTCCTTCACAATATTCACAGCGGTATCCGTACATATCTATTCACCATTAAAGTGCAGTTATTTCATAAACCGTGATGATCAGAAAATATTCCTTAGAAGCAAAACGCCCAACAATTCCGATGCGGGTCGATCCATCTTTTGCCACACCCTCGATTACGTATTTTGTTCCTCCCGGATCGTCTTTCTCAATTCGGGTAATTTTTCCGGAAAACATCGCCTCTTCTATATCGAGAATATCCAAATCCTCCTCTGCCATCTCTTCCATCGCATGGGCGGTCATGTCATATTGGCCAAACCGAATCTTCTCTCGAATCCGCGAAATGTTGCTTCGTGGCATCGAATTTCCCTTCCAAAAACAATACCAACTTTCATCCCGCAGCAATTTAACCCGGGTAGCTAATAATGTCAACCGGGATTTAAGCCCCCTGTAAATCACAAATTCCCCTTGAACCCTCCCCCCGCTTTCCGTAAGTTTGCAGCAACAAGTCCCTGTCAGTATAAACGAATAAAACCGAGGAATGCCATGAAAAGTGTAATCCAGTTTTTATTCACTATAAGCATATTGCTTCTGGGCAGCCTGCCGGAAGCGGCGCAGACCATTGATCCCAATTTGTGGGTCGCCAATGGCCAAGTAAATGCGGTAGTGGTTTCCGAAGATACTATTTATATTGGGGGAAATTTTAGCTACGTGGGTCCCCCCACCGGTGGCGGTGCGGCCATCCATGTTGCCAATGGCGCACCTAACCTTTCCCTCCCGAAAGTACTAGGAAATGTTTATGTAGTTGTTTCTGACGGGTCAGGAGGCTGGTACATAGGAGGTAGCTTTACTCATGTGGGGGGAATGCCACGCAATCACATTGCCCATATTCTGGCTGATCATACCTTATCTCCCTGGAATCCCAATGCCAACGACTGGGTATGGACCCTGGCGGTGAGCGACGCTGTAGTTTATGCCGGGGGACGGTTCACCAACATCGGCGGGCAAGAGAGAAACTATATTGCAGCACTAAATGTCGCTACCGACAGCGCCACAACCTGGAATCCCAATGCTAACGATGCAGTATTTACCCTGGCACTAAGCGACTCAACGGTATATGCCGGAGGAATTTTTACTAGCATCGGGGGGCAGTCGCGAAACAATATTGCTGCGCTGAATGCCGCTACTGGTAGCGCTATAGTCTGGAATCCTAACGCTAACCACTTGGTAGGAACCCTGGCAGTGAGCGGCCCCACGGTCTATGTCGGAGGATTATTTACCGGCATTGGCGGGCAGGTGCGAAACTACATTGCCGCGCTGGATGCCACTACCGGCAATGCCACGGCCTGGAATCCCAATGCCGACAACTGGGTAGGAATCCTGACAGTAAGTGGCCCCGCGGTCTATGCCGGAGGATTATTTACTGAAATTGGCGGGCAGGCACGCAACTACATTGCCGCACTTGATGCCACTACCGGCAGCGCCACTTCCTGGAATCCCAATGCCGACGACTGGGTTGGATGTTTGGCAGTAAGCGGCTCCATGGTCTATGTCGGCGGAGGATTTACCAATATTAGCGGACAGGCAAGAAACTATATTGCCGCCCTGGATGCCATCAGTGGTAGCACCACGACCTGGAATCCTAATGCCAGCAATGAAGTATATACCCTGGCGCTGAGCGGTTCCATGGTTTATGCTGGAGGAGAGTTTATTAGCATCGGCGGGCAGGAGAGAAACAACATTGCTGCGCTGGATCGCGTTTCCGGCAGCGCTACGGCCTGGAATCCTAATGCCAATGGTGGGGTAAATGCTCTGGTGATCAGCGACTCCACGGTCTATGCAGGAGGATGGTTTACAAGCATCGGCGGGCAGGCACGAAACAACATTGCCGCGTTGGATGCTATCAGCGGCAACACCACAGCCTGGAATCCCAATGCTACCGCTACGGTAGAAGCCCTCGCGGTGAGCGGCTCCACAGTCTATGTCGGGGGATACTTTACCAACATCGGCGGGCAGACACGAAACCACATTGCCGCGTTGGATGCCATCAGCGGCATTGCCACTTCCTGGAATCCTAATGCGAGTGGTGCAATATATACCCTAATATTGAGCGGTTCCACAGTCTATGTCGGCGGAGACTTTGGTAGCATCGGCGGGCAGGCGCGAAATAATATTGCTGCGTTAGATGCCGCCACTGGCAGCGCCACCGCCTGGAATCCTAATGCCAATTGGTGGGTAGGATCTTTGGCGGTGGGCGATTCCACGATTTATGCCGGGGGAAGCTTTACCGGCATCGGCGGGCAGGCGCGGAACTACATTGCCGCGTTGGATGCCGCTACCGGTAGCGCCACGGCCTGGAATCCCGAGGCCGACTGGCCTGTAGGTGCCCTAGCGGTGAGCGGTTCCACGGTTTATGCCGGGGGAAGCTTTACCAGCATCGGTGGGCAGGTGCGGAACTACATTGCCGCCCTGGATGCTGCCAGCGGCAACGCCACGGTCTGGAATCCCAATGCCAATAGTGCGATATTAGACCTGGTAGTGAGTGGCTCCACGGTCTATGCCGGGGGATTCTTTACCGGCATGAACAATTTACCGTACTGCAGAATTGCCGCAATCAGCACAGAAATAACCGCCATCGACCTGCTGCCGGTCAAGCCGCCGGAGGGCTTTGTGCTGGAACAGAACTACCCCAACCCCTTCAACCCGGTTACCGTCATCCGCTTCGGCCTGCCGAAAGCCGCGCAGGTGAAGTTGGAAATCTTCAACCTCCTCGGCCAGCGGGTCGCCCTGCTGATCGACGGGCGCAAAGCAGCGGGCTACCACAACGTGCAGTGGGATGGCAGCGGCGCGGCCAGCGGTTTGTATTTTTACCGCTTGACGGCGGACCCTTCGGCCCTTCGACAAGCTCAGGGCGCAGCAGGCCCAGGGCAGGGTTTTGTGGAAACCCGCAAAATGCTGTTAGTCAGGTGAGCGCTCCGCTATGCATGTCTTTTGGCGGGTAGACCCGCCTGATAGAAGTCGGGCAGGCAAGTGCGCTAATATTCTGGATTATCAGGCTGCCTAACCATCGCGTTGTGAGACGCCGTTTACTCACAACGCATTTTTTTACCTGCCTATTGATGGGGGCAATTATTTAATCTAAATTTAACAGTCTTGATCATAGCTACAGCCGGTGAATTGCTGCGATATAAAATGTAAAAGGAAAGATGATTTGCTCATTCAAGAATGTAGGAACAGAAGATATCTTTAACGGCAAGGATACCAAAGCGGCCCGAAAAACATGCCCACAACCTTTGTGGAAATTGTTGATTACCATTGAAAAATGAATGGAGATGCAGTATGATTCGAATTCCAACCCATCGCGCTCCTACCCATCCGGGGGAAATGTTGTTAAAGGAATTTCTAATTCCGATGGATCTTACCCAACGTGAATTGGCGAAAGCAATTCGGGTATCGTATCAAAAGATCAATCAACTGGTAAACGGGCGGAGGAAGATGACTCCTCGCACCGCTCTCCGCCTGGCGAAATACTTTGGTGTTTCGGCAGATTTCTGGATGAATCTGCAATTGCGCTGGGATTTGTATTATGCCCGGGAAAGAGAAATTAAGTTACTGGAAGAGATTCAACCTCATGCTTTGTCGGATAATGCGGTGAGTTGAAACGCGCTTGATTCCCTGGAAGTTATTTTCGCTACCCATAATACTCCATCTCCCTGTACACTCATGCCCACCATCCAGGAGGCTCCCCTTGCCAATCCATACACCCGACTGGGCCAAACACGCCGTTTTTTACCAGATTTTCCCGGACCGCTTTGCCCGCGGCGCCCGCAGCCATCTTCCCCCGGGCGTCACTTTAAAACCCTGGGGAACGCCCCCGGAGGAGCAGGGCTTCCAGGGCGGCGATTTGTGGGGAATTATTGAGAAACTTGATTACTTGCAGGCGCTGGGCGTCAACGCCATTTATCTCAATCCGATTTTCGCTTCCGCCTCCAACCACCGCTACCACACTTACGATTATTTCCAGGTGGACCGGCTGTTGGGCGGCAATGAGGCGCTGCGGGAGCTGTTGAACGCGGCGCACGCCCGGGGCATCCGCATCGTATTGGACGGAGTGTTCAACCACGCCAGCCGGGGATTCTGGGCTTTTCACCACATCCTGGAGACCAAAGGAAATTCCCCTTACCTGGACTGGTTCATCATCCAGGATTGGCCGCTGCGCCCTTACAGCAGCGACAAAACCCATCCCCCCAATTACGCCTGTTGGTGGGGTCTGCCGGCGCTGCCGAAATTCAACATCAAAAACCCGGGGGTGCGGGAGTACCTGCTGAAAATCGCCCGCTACTGGATCGAGTTCGGCATCGACGGCTGGCGGTTGGACGTGGCGGAGGAGATCAAAGACAAAACCTTCTGGCAGGAATTCCGCCGCACTGTCAAAGAGGCAAACCCGGAAGCCTATTTGTGCGGGGAGATCTGGAAACTGGCCCCTAAGTGGCTGCAAGGCGACCGCTTCGACGCGCTGATGAATTA
>WYBG01000585.1 GCA_011526015.1 Deltaproteobacteria bacterium
TCCAGGGCGTTGGTCAGGTAAAGCTTAAACCGTTCCTCATCGCCCAGGCGGTAGCCTAATTCTTCCAATAGAAAGCTCATTTTCAAATGCCCGATGGCATAGGGCGCCATCATCAGCTCAAAGGCATAAAAATTGGGCAGTATCTGTTTTCTGAAAAGGTTATGAACGCCTCCTGCTCCATACTTTTGGGTGTATTCCTGGATCGCTGTCTTGATGGCTTCCGCGGGAAAGGTGAGCGTGCCGCCAGCCGGATCCAGCAGCGTCACCGCGGGACTTGCCAAACCGTCCGCCAGATCGAACTGGGACTTCAGGAGGGCGTGGATGGAACGAACGATATAAGCGACCACCGGTTCAGGGGTATAATAAACCCCGCGCTTTTCGCGGATGTCCGGATCATAGGCCGAAAGAAAGGTCTCATAAAAATGGATGATCGGATCTTTGCCTTTTCCCTCCCGGAAATATTCGTGCAGAATTTTTTTCACGTCGGTTACTTTGAGCACTTCCGCGACGTCGTCAACGATGATTTGCAGCGATTTGGGCGGGTCTTCCAGGGAAATAAATCGGAATACGTCCCGCAGGATGCCAATGGTGTGGGGAATATATTTGAAGGCCATCTCCCGATTAAATTCGGCATTGGCGCGGGTTCGCGCGGCAAACAATCCGTAGGTGAGGGTCTGGGCGTACAAATCCGCAAACTGCTCTTTTCGCAAGGTAGCAATCAAATATTTTTTGAACGCTTCATAAAATCCCAGGAGCGTTTTTTTGCCCTCCTTTTCCTCTTCCGTGAGCTCGATGCTGATAACTTCATCGCGCAAAAAGCGGGTTCGTTTTGCCAACTCTACCGCCAATTGTTTCGCGCTGCGAATAGCGGGAAGGGAGAAAGAAAAGAACGTTTCCAGCAGCTTGAAAAAGGCCGCTTCGTTTTCCAGCGGCGGCGCGGTTTTCAATTTCCGGGCAATGAGCGGGCGGCCGATGATTACTTTTTCAACCCTGCTCCCGTCGCGGTACAGCCGAAATTCATAAAAATTGGTCAGGATCACGTTGGGGAAAGTGGAAAGGTAGCGTTGTAACTGTTCAGAATCCTCGACCCCATCCAGGTTGCTTACCGCGGGGGCTTTGGCTTCGATGTAGCCGGTAACGTGGTATTTCCCGTCCCAGATGCGAAAATCGGGGTTCCCGGCTTCGGTTGGTTTGGGGAGAATAGTAATACTGGGGTTTTTGATCCGCTTTGCTTCTGCAAATTGCAGCAATAGAGCTTCCAGGTGCTTATAGAAGCTCTCTTCCCTCGCGTCCCCTTTGTTCAGGGTAGATTGCAGATTTTCCAGATAGCCTTTTAGCATCGAATGCCTTCTTGAAAATTGCTTTATGGCAGAATGATTGATTGGCAAAATAATTTTTAAATCGTTACTCTTCCGATGGGATACAACTGATAGGGAAACTGCCTTCCGAAATCCAGCAGCGCCTCCCGGTATCGAGGCTCAACGATGAAAATGATCCCAATCCCCAGGTTGAAGGTTTGCCGCATGTCCTCTTCGGGCACGTTGCCGGTCTGTTGAATTAATCGAAAAATCGGGGGAACCGGCCAACTCTCCCAATCGATCTCCAGGGAAAGTCCCCTGGGCAGCAGGCGGTTGGTGTTTTTCACGATCCCCCCGCCGGTGACGTGGGAAATTCCCCGCGCCGGAAAGTTTGCCAGCACTTTGGAAATTACAGGGTGGTAATTGGGGTGGATTTTCAGCAGTTCATCGGCGAGGGTGCTATTCAGCGCCGGAATATGATCATTCACCCCGTATTCGGCGAAGAGAACCCGCCGGGCCAGGGAATACCCGTTGGTGTGCAGGCCGTTCCCGGATACCCCCATGAGCGCGTCGCCGGGACGGATGGCGCGGCCGTCGATGATTTTCGATTTCTCCACCATTCCGACAATGGTGCCGCACATATCGTATTCGCCGGGCTGGTAAAGATCGGGCATTTCCGCGGTTTCCCCGCCGATGAGGGGAACGTTGGCGGCTTTGCAGGCGACTGTAATTCCGGTAATCACCGCTTCATAAATTGCCGGCTGCAAATGGCCGCTGGCGAAGTAATCCAAAAAGAACAACGGGGTTGCCCCGCATACCGCAACGTCGTTGATGCAGTGGTTCACCAGATCCTGTCCCACGGTATCGTGGCGGCCGGCCAATATGGCCACTTTCAGCTTGGTTCCCACCCCGTCGGTAGAGGAGACCAGCACCGGTTCCTGAAATGAGCGCCCGGAGAGATCGTAAAAACCGCCGAACAAACCCACCCCGGACAGCACTTCCGGGGTGTAGGTGCGGGCGATGCGCTCCTTCAGGCGCTCCAGGGATTGCTCCGCTTTTTCTATATCCACGCCGGCGTCTTTGTAGGTTGTTTGTTGCTTCGCGTCATTCATGGCCATTTGCCTTCCGCGTCATTTGGCTTCCCCAAAGGGGCTCCTTTGGAGCGCGTCATTTGGCTTTGCCGTCATTTGCTTCGCGTCATTCAATTGTCATTTGTCGTCATTCGTGAAATTGGTGCAATTCGTGGTTGATACCGCCAATTGCGCAAGGTATGCTTCTCTAACTTCCTCAAAAAACCGCAGCACTTCCGCCTCGCGGTAGTCCGGGTAAGTCCACTCCTGGGGCCGGAAATGCCCTTTCTGGAATTTCAGGTGCAGGTCGGCAAAGATACCGCTGTCCAGGTAGATGCGATGGCTGAAATCTTTGGTGGTGGCCAGCACTAATTTCGCTACGCAGATATATCCCGGGTCGATGTTGATCTGTCGCTTTCCTGCGCGTGAGAAGTCCTGTTCTAATTCGTTGGCGGCTAATTTGATACCCGGCAGGTCTTCCGCCCGAATCAACTTGCCGAAAGAAACCATGCGCTTTTTCAAATTAGATCCCATTTCCGGCAGGTAATAATCGGTGTGGTGAAACTCATACCACTCCATCGCCCGGTCAATGGGCGAATAGAGCTTTTCTAATTTCTCCTGGCAAACCGGCCACAACGCCAGGTCTGTAATCGTAATTGCGCTGATGAGCTTGACGGGGGGATAGGGTTTGATAAGTCCCATAAAAAGTGAAATCAATCAAATAAATAGGTGGGTTTTAACATCAGATTCCCAACTTTTCAAACATCTCTTCAGCATTTTCGCATTCAATAAGATTTCTGCCTGCATCAGTGTCTTCAAAAGTTTGAATGGTTGTCTGGTTGGGAATTTTGACTTCGAACGGCAACCCTCTACGGAGCATTACTTGCCGGTAAAATAAAGTAATTGCCTCGGTAGTTGACAAACCCAATGTTTTAAAAATCTTTTCCACCTCAGCTTTTAACTCAGGTTCCATTTTCGCCTTGATGGTTGCTGATTTTGCCATGTTCGAGTTCCTTTTTGCTGCCAATCTATTCCCAAAAAGGTAACAGTGCAAGCCGTATTTTAGTGATTTCCTTCGAGCGGCAAGCCTGGCTTACTGTCGGCAATAAAAACCAGGCAACCTGCGGGCTTTGCCGAAAGTTGCCTGGTTACACCAAATCCTCAATCCTGGTACAGAGTCTCTATTTCTTCCCGGTAATTCTTCTCCACTATTTTCCGTTTGATCTTCAACGAGGGGGTCAACTCCCCGGTTTCGATGCTAAAGGGCAGATCCAACAAGATGAACTTTTTGATCTGCTCATACGAGGTGCACTGGGCATTGACGGCATCGACTTCGCCTTGAATCAGTTTCAGGACTCCCGGGTTTCGGTACAGGTCCTTGAGCGAGGGGTAGGCAATCCGATTTCCCCGGGCGAATTTTCCGACCGCCTCCCCATTGGGAACGATGATCGCGGCGCAATATTTGCGCCGGTCGCCGATCACCAGCACCTGATCGATATAGCGGGAAGTCGCCAGCAGATTCTCCATCTTCTGGGGCGCCACGTTTTTGCCCCCGGCGGTAACGATGATGTTCTTCTTCCGGTCGGTAATCACTAACATGCCGTCTTCATCGATGTGGCCGATATCGCCGGTGTAGAACCACTTTTCATTGTCGATGGCTTCCCGGGTCTCCTCCGGTTTTTTATAGTATCCCTGCATTACGTGGGGCCCGCGGGTCAAAATTTCGCCGTCCTCGGCAATTTTGACTTCCACGTTATCCAATTTTACCCCTACGGATCCGAATTTGAATTTTTCAAACCGGTTCAGCGTGATTATTGGAGAGGTTTCTGTGAGACCGTAACCTTCCAGGATCGTCAGCCCCGCAGCGGTAAAGAATTCTCCGATCTCCTTTGCCAGGGGCGCGCCGCCGGACGCAAAAAAGCGAATCCGTCCCCCGACCCGCTCTTGCAGTTTGGAAAAAACCAGTTTGTTGGCAATGGCGTACTTGAATTTCAATCCCCCGCTAAGGGATTTATTTTTTTGCCGGTATTCCGTTACCACCCGGCCCACCCCGATGGCCCAGTGGAACAATTTGCGTTTGAGGGGCGAACCCTCTTCCACCGACCCGGCTACCCGGGCGTAAATTTTCTCGAACAGGCGCGGAACGCTGGTCATCACCGTGGGGCGCACTTCCTGCAAATTCTGGGGAACCGTTTCGATGGACTCCGCGTAGGCAATCGCCGCGCCCTGGTGGTTGACAAAGAAATGCCCCGCCATGCGCTCGAATACGTGCGAAAGCGGCAGAAAGGAGAGGAAGGTATCGTTTTCCGTGACCGGAATCGCCCGGGCGCTGGCTTCGATGTTGGAGAGGAAATTTCCGTGGGTGAGCATCACTCCTTTCGGTTCCCCGGTAGTGCCGGAAGTGTAGATGAACGTTGCCAACTCACCCCGGGTCAGGCCGGCAACAGACTTTTCCACCACGCCGGGATTTTTTTCCAAATACGTTTGCCCAATCTCATAGAAGTGTTCAAGCGGAATGGCGTTGGGGTGATTAACCCCGCCTGGATCGATCAACACATATTTTTCAATATTCGGAATACCCTTTTCGATCTCTAATATCTTCCCGAACTGGGCGAGGTTCGATACCACTACAATTTTGGCTTCGCAATCATTGATAATGTATTTCACGTCTTTGGAGAGCAGGGTGGCATAGATCGGAACCGAAATTGCCCCGAGAGATAAAATCGCGTAGTCAAAGAAAGCCCACTCCTTGCAGTTTTCCGAGAAGATTGCCACCCGATCCCCCTTTTTTACTCCCAGGGACATCAGTCCCCCCGCCAGACAAGTAACCACGGCCTGAATTTCCTTGAATTTAAGGGATTGGTAGCTGCCCTCTTTTTTGTAGAGGATGCCGGTACGCTCTGGAAACTTTCGACAGGTTGTAAAAAACATTTCGGAAAGGCTTGAATAGTTCATGGTCTCCTCCGCCAGATTATGTTTGCGCATCATATTATGAAAATTCGCTGAATATGTCAATAGCGCGGGAGTTCATTCAGCCCTGAAGAATACCTGTGAAACATTTGCCATATAAGTGTTTCACACAGGTATGAAAAAATTTTTTCGCGTTATTTTAGCCTTTTTCCTTGATATAAGCGGCTTCTGGCCAAAAGGTATTCTTCAGGGCTGGAGTTCATTCAGGAGCAGGGGGCAGGAGCAGGGGCAGGGGGCAGGAACGGGGAGAGACAAGGGGAGGGAGTTGAAATTGCCTATTGCCTACTTGCCACCTGCCCCTGCTGCTGCTCTGCCTACTGCTTCGCTATTCCCGAAGCGCTGATACGATCCGCCACTCCCGCTCCGTTACCGGTTGAACCGACAGGCGGCTGCCCTTGCGAAGCAAAACCATATTTTCCAGTCCCGGGATTTCCTTCAACTGCGGCAGGGAGATTGGCGCGGAAAATTCCCGCTGGTATTGAATATCCACGGTTTCCCAGCGAGGGTTTTCCGGGGTGCTTTGGGGATCGAAATAAGGAGAGGAGGGATCGAACTGGGTAGGGTCGGGATAAGCGCCACGCACCACTATGGCAATCCCGATAATCGCCAGGGGATTCGTCTGGCTGTGATAGAAGAAAACCAGGTCGCCCACTTGCATTTTGCGCATATAATTCCGCGCCTGGTAATTCCGCACCCCCTCCCACGGGGTGGTTTGGCCGGGGGCGGCTTTCAAGTCTTCCCAGGAAAACTCGGAAGGCTCGGTTTTCACTAACCAATATTTCATTGTTTAACAACCTTTCCCCGGCGAGGGAAAAGCATTAGTTACGCGGCAGACAATTTTTTTACTTTGAATTCTCCACGGCGCTGTTGTATGCGCCACAGATCATACTGTGCTTGCTGGTTCATCCAGCTTTCGGCGGAGGTGTCGAATGCAATGGAAAGACGCACCGCCATCTCCGGACTTATTCCCGTGCGACCATTCAATAAGTTGGATAACGTCTTGCGGCTCACCCCAAGAGCCCTGGCAGCCTCGGTGACGCTCAGGCTCAACGGCTCAAGACATAAAGTACGCAGGATTTCTCCCGGGTGAGGGGGATTATACATTAACATGTTTACTCCTTAATGATAGTCCTCATAGTCAACCAACTCTACATCCTTCTCAACAAACACAAAAGTCACTCGCCAATTGCCACTTACCTTCACTGCCCA
>WYBG01000586.1 GCA_011526015.1 Deltaproteobacteria bacterium
CCGGGTGAGGGGGATTATACATTAACATGTTTACTCCTTAATGATAGTCCTCATAGTCAACCAACTCTACATCCTTCTCAACAAACACAAAAGTCACTCGCCAATTGCCACTTACCTTCACTGCCCACGTGCCTTTTCGATCGCCCTTGAGTTGGTGAAGCTGTAGCCCCGGCAACTTCATATCCTGGGGGCTGGTTGATGCGTGCAAACGCGCCAGGATCAAACGCAGTCGTTTAGCATGCCCGGCCTGAATACCTGCCTTCGTTCCATTCAGAAAAAACCGTTCGAGCCTCTTATGCTTAAAGCTTTTGATCATTCGTTGAGTCGCTTACAATCCTCATCATTACCGCCCCTTCGGCACTTCCACAAATGCCACCCGGCTATCGTCCTCCCCGGGAACCCGGCTGTCTTTCAATTTCAAGCGCAGGTATTGTCCCGGTTTCGCCTGGCGGATCGCCTGCTCGAATTCAGCGATGCTGACCAGGGGTTTATTGTTAATGCTGAGTATGATCGATTGGGAGAAAACTCCGGCGCTTTCCGCCGGGCTTCCCGGGGCGACTTTTTCGACCAGCAGCCCGTTTTCCAGGGAGAGGCGCTCTTTTTCTTCTCCGGTGAGGTCCCGCAAGTCAATCCCCAGGTTTTCAAACTTCTCTTTTACGGCGCCGTTCTTTTGCGCCACCGGTTCCTCGTCTTCCGGGGCTTCCGCCAGGGTCACCGCCACATCCAGGGCGCGGCGTTCCCGCCAGATCGTCACCCGCACGGTCTCGCCGGGATAATGCCGGGCGATTTTGGTTTGCAAATCGTTCACCGAAACCACCTCTTCCCCCTCTACTTTCAGCACCACGTCTCCCTGGCGCATGCCTACTACCCCCGCCGGGGAACCGGGAGTAACTCCCTGGATGAGGGCGCCGCCGGGCCGCGTCAGCCCCACCGCCCGGGCCACGTTATCGGTAACCGGCTCGATGACCACTCCCAGGATGGCGCGCCGCACCCGCCCGAACTTCAAGAGATCGCTAACCACTTTGCGGGCCAGGTTAACCGGGATGGCGAATCCATAGCCCTGGTAGTAACCGTTACGGGTGGCGATGGCGGTATTCAAGCCGATCACTTCTCCCTTTAAATTCACCAGCGCCCCGCCGCTGTTGCCGGGGTTGATCACCGCGTCGGTCTGGATAAAATGCTCGATGCGGTAGCGATATTTCGGGTCGATGATATTGATATTCCGCCCCAGCGCGCTGATGATCCCCGCTGTTACCGTGGAAGTAAAATTCAGCGGATTTCCCACCGCCATCACCCACTCGCCGATCTGCACGCTGTCGGAATTTCCCATCAAGGCTACCGGAAGGTTCTGCGCCTTCACTTTTAGCAGCGCCACGTCCGTAGTCGGGTCTCCGCCAATCAATTCCGCGTCGAATTCCCGTTTATCGTACAGGGTAATTTGCAGCCGCTCCGATTCTTCCACCACGTGATAATTGCTCATAATATAACCGTCATCGCTGATGATGATGCCGGAGCCGGAGCCGGGCTGGATAATTTCATCGTCTTTCTCGCCTTCATCGTCTTTCTCCCCGTCTTTTTTAGGGGGAAAAAAATGCGGGAAAAAGTCGATAGCCGGATGGCGGAACCGCCGGGAGCTGCGGATCGATACCACCGCGGGAAGGATTTGCCGGGCGGCGTTCACGAAAATGGCATTGGGATTATCAGAAAACGGGATTTTCCCGGAGATGGAGGGAGTTGGCGGATAGGGCTGCACTTCCGTGGCGGTTCGCCAGGATATGGTATCCGCCGGGGAAGGCGCGTTGTTGGATTTCCGGGCATCGGGATCGGGGGGCGATTCCGGCTCCCGGGCCTCCGGCGCCGGGGCTTCCGGCTTCTCCGGCTGGGGGGAAATTTGCTGCGCCAGTGGGGAGCGGGCATTTTGCGATTGTGATCCCAGGGTGAGCATCCACACCATTACTACCACGACGAGCACGCCGCTCAAAATTACTCCGATTTTTTTCATCTCTTCCATAATTGATTCCGGCTATGATTAACGGCCATCTGTTCCCATTAAGTTATGAGGCTTTATGATTATTATTCAGCCGCCAATTTAGTGCCGGAGCGAAGTAAAACATAATTAAAATTTCTTTATCTGTTGCTTTTTCCTTTGATTTTTTGGCTTTGCATGTGCTGGCTTGCTTGCATAATTTCTTTCGCTGATCAATACCGGCTCGCCCCTCTTCCGAAGGAACCGCTCTCACGGCGGGGATACCGGATTGCAAATGCAGACAGCGCTTTGAAATCGAGGCTCAACCGAAGTATAAGCGAGTTTCCAAACAACCAGAACCGACCTTCTAAGAGACTGATAAGAACATGAAACATCCTCTCATTTTAGCAGGGATACTCAGCATGACATTGCTGGCAACCATTCTCGCGGAAAACCGGGGGAACGCAGCCGCTCCCGCGGATGCCCCGGTCATCCGGGTGGCGACCTTCAACGTGGAAGATCTTCGCACGGAAGATTTGAAGAATCCCGGCCATCCGCGTTTGAAACGCATCGCCGAAATCATCCAGCGCCTCCGCCCGGATATCATTCTGATCAACGAAATCGCCTACGACCAACCCGGCGCGCCCGGGGTGGCGGAGGGCGATCCCCCGGGATTAAACGGCCAGCGCCTGGCGGATAATTTCCTGGGCGTGGCGCAATCGCCGGGCCTGCAACCGCTGCGCTTCCGCGTTTTTATGGCCCCTTCCAACACCGGCGTCTCCAGCGGCTTCGATCTCAATAATAACCGCGATACTACTCGCGCCTTTCCCCTGCCCCCCGGCCCGGCGCCGGACGGCAGCCCCGGGAAACAAACCCCGCAGGGGCGGGCATACGGC
The DNA here is from genome assembly GCA_011526015.1 of Deltaproteobacteria bacterium. Classification (GTDB taxonomy): domain Bacteria; phylum Calditrichota; class Calditrichia; order RBG-13-44-9; family J075; genus JABWBP01. The sequence continues at coordinate 2,863 of WYBG01000586.1, forward strand.
GACGATTCCTGGGGCTTCGGCACCTTTCCCGGGCAATACGGCATGGCCCTGCTGGTGAGCGAGCGCTTTGAAATTCTGCACTCGCAAGTGCGCACTTTTCAAAAATTTCCCTGGCGCGCCATGCCCGGGGCGCTCCTGCCGGCCGATCCGCAAACCGGCGCGCCCTGGTACTCCCCGGAAGAGATCGCTCGATTTCCCCTCAGCTCCAAAAGCCACTGGGACGTGCCGGTAAAACTCCCCCACGGCGCGGTTTTGCACCTGCTGTGCAGCCATCCCACTCCCCCGGCTTTCGACGGCGCGGAGCAGCGCAATAAACGCCGCAATCACGATGAAATCCGCTTCTGGGCCGACTACCTGAACAGGGCGGAGTACATCGTTGACGACGCCGGAACCTCCGGCGGCCTGGAGCCGGGGGCGGCATTCGTCATTTTAGGCGATCTGAACGCCGATCCCGATGAGGGAGGGTCCATAAACAATCCCATCAAACGTTTTCTGCTCAGCCATCCGCGCGTAAGCGGTGAATTTGTGCCCCGCGCGCCCGTAGCGGATGAGAAATTAGATATCGACGATACCGCCGCCTGGGGGCTGCGGATCGATTATGTGCTGCCCTCCCGGGGTTTGGAGGTGGTCTCCGGGGGAATCTGGCGCCAGCAGGAAACTCCGCCCGGGGCAACCCCGGTGAGCGACCACTTCCCGGTTTGGATCGATATCGCCGTTCCCGCTCGCTGATTTTCGGGCAGTAACCGGCAATTTTTCTTTAAAATACGGTAACTATTCATCCAAAACGGAGGAATAGCCATGAAACGATGGTTATGGTTTGGCGCGCTGGTTTTATTCCTGGCCGCGCCGTTATTCGGCCAGGCCCGGCGGATCGTGTTATTGGAAGAGGCGACCAACGCCAGCTGCGTTCCCTGCGCGGCGAATAATCCCAATTTACAGGCATTTTTCTCCACCCACTTTGGGGGAGTAATTTCGGTTCGCTACCATGCCTGGTGGCCGGGCTACGATCCCATGTATCAATTGAACACCGGCGATAATACCGCCCGGATCAACTATTACGGCATCAGCGGAGTGCCCAACTATTTGCTCGACGGGGTGAATTACGGGGTGCCCGGCGACCCGTCTTTTATGGCGGTGCAGATGCGCAATAATATGGCGCAGATGTCCCCGGTCAAAATCGAGGTATCGGCCAATATCAACGCCAGCGAGGTGGTCGCAGACATAAAATTGATCGCCCTGGCAAACGTTACCCAGGCGAATTTATGGCTGCGCACCGCGGTCATCGAGCGGTTTGTGGTTTACGCCAACCCTCCCGGCAGCAACGGGGAAAGAGATTTCCCGGACGTTATGCGCAAACTGCTCCCCGATCCCGCCGGCATGGCGATTCCCGCCCTGAACGCCGGCGACACGCTCAGCTACCAATTGGCCACCCCGGTCAACCCGGCCTGGAACTGGGCCGACCTGGCGGTGGTCTCCTGGCTGCAATCCGACGCTACCAAAGAGGTTCTCCAGGCGAACATCAGCCTGCCTACTTTCATTGTGGAAACCGGCGACCCCCTGGCGGACTTCTTAGACCCCAACCAGGCGGTCACGAAATCCCTGCACATTTTCAATGACAACCCTCAGCCGGTGAATCTCAATATCGCCGTAAACGCGCTGCAAATTTCCCCGGGATGGTCCTACAACCTGCTGCACAATGGCGCGACGGTGGATTCCATCGCCGTTACCCTGGCGCCCAATGAAACCATCAATTTCGAGCTGGAAGTGCTGGCGGGGCCGGAGGATGGATCGATCAAGCTGAGCGTATTGGCAAAAAACCAGGATGATCCCTACGGATACGGCTACGCGCTCGATTACTTCGGATTGATCCTCTCCGGGGAGGTGCTTTTTGTGGATGACGACGGCGGGGAGAATTACGAATACTACTATTATGCCGCATTCGACAGCGCCGGGATCGCTTATACCGGCGTCGAACAATCCGCCCTGGCGCTGTTAGCATACGCCATTCCCGCCGGGCAGTTTGCCGCGGTGGTATGGAACGTTTCCTGGGGATTTCCGGCGCTTACGCAAGAGGACGTGGCCTTTTTGAGCGCGTACCTGGATAGTGGGGGCAATCTTTTCATTGCCGGGCAGGACATCGGCTGGGACATTTTCGACCCCGGCGGCAGCAGCAATTTCCCCGCGGCGCAGAGTTTTTACCACACCTACTTAGACGCCAACTACCTCAGCGACAACGCCGCGGTGTACAGCATGCAGGGTATTCCCGGCGATCCGATCACCGACGGGCTGTCTTTCAATATTACCACGATTTATTCCCGCTACCCGGAGCAGATTTCCAGTTTTTCCGGCAGCGGCGTCTTGATCCTGCAATATACCAATTCCAGCAAATACGGCGCGATCCGCTATGACAGCGGGAATTATAAAACCGTGTACTTAGGCGTCGGGCTGGAGCAAATGTCCGATTCTCACGCCCGCATCGCCATTGTTGGCCGCGCCCTGAACTGGTTCGGCATTACCGGGGTGGGCATCGATCCCGAACCGGCGGAGATTCCCCGGGAGCTGTTCCTGGCGCAAAATTATCCCAATCCCTTCAATCCCTCTACCGCCATTCGTTTCGGGCTGCCTCAAAACGGCGAGGTTCGGCTCACGATTTACAATATCCTGGGTGAGAGAGTGGCCGAGTTAGCGAACGGAACCCTTCCCGCGGGGCAATACACTTACACCTGGGATGGCCGGAACCACAACGGCCGGGCGGTCGCCTCGGGCGTGTATTTCTACCGTTTAGAAAGCGAAGGGAAAATATTTCAGAAGAAAATGTTGCTGGTGAGATAATACCACTACCAACCTCCCGGAGGTTCGGAACCTCCGGGAGGTTTTGGGGAGGAGAATTTTACAAGGCCAATTCCATGCCTTCAACCGCGAGCAACGTCTGCGCAAACCGCTCCCGGGCTTTTTTCTCGATGCTGCGGAGTTTTTCATCATCGTAGCGGGGATCATGGTGAACCAGCACCAGTTTCTTCACTTCCGCTTTTTCCGCCACTTCGCAGGCCATCTCGTAAGTGCTGTGCCCGAATCCCTGCATCATTCCATATTCCCCGGGATCGTACTGGGCGTCGTGGAGCAGAATATCCGCGCCTTTGGCAAATTTGATCAAACGCTGGTCTCCTCCCACAAACCCCTCGGTATCCGTGGCAATTACCAGGATTGCGCCGGCGGCGGTTTCGAAGCGGTAGAAAAAGGAGCCGCCTTTGGGGTGGGTGTAATTCCTCATGGAGGTAATCCGGGAGAGCCAGCCCGGCTCGATCTTTTCGATCAACGGGCGCAACTCGAAGCGATCTTTATAGAGATAGATGGCTTTGTTTTCTGCCATTTCGTGGAAATTCGCCCGGAAGGGCAAATCTTCAATACCCACCGGGAAAAACGGCGGATGCACGAAGGTGCGCACCGCGTCCTCCAGCTTGTAATCCAAAATCTGCGGCCCGATAAAGTGGACGTTGGATTTGGGAGAATACAGCGGGGCAAAAAAAGGCAGCCCCGCCAGGTGGTCGATGTGCATGTGGGTAAAGAGAAGATAGACAGGCCATTCCGCCCGGTCGGCGTGTTCCCGCTGAAGTTCTTTGATCAGCTCCCCGCCGCAGTTGATAATCCCGGAGCCGGCATCGACGATGAGAATCTGCTCGCCCAGGTCAACCCGGAAGCAGGTGGTATTCACTCCGAAGGAAGTGCCATGATTACTGGTGGATGAGTAGCTCCCCCTTGCTCCGTAAATTCGTACTCGCAACGCTGGTTTCGACATTCCTGTTCCTTTTCGCAATCCTTTAGCAA
>WYBG01000587.1 GCA_011526015.1 Deltaproteobacteria bacterium
AATCTCATGGAATGGATCGACGTATGCAACGACCCGGTCTTGCAGGATTTGCCCTACAAGATCGAATTAAACGAATGGGGACAGATTGTGATGAGTCCTGCATCGAATGCGCATGGAGCTTTGCAAATACTGATAGGAGCGCTGCTCTTTAACATGAAGGGCGGGGGAACGGTGATTTCCGAATGTTCGGTTATGACCTCCAAAGGAGTCAAAGTGGCGGACGTGGCCTGGGCATCACGGGAATTTATGGATGCCAATGGAACCCGCACGCCCTACCCGGTTTCCCCGGAATTGTGCGTGGAAATCCTGTCGCCGTCCAACACCGAAGGACATATTCGAGAAAAAATCGATCTCTACCTGGCCCGGGGAGCGAAGGAGGTTTGGGTGTGTGACCTGAGCGGCGATATGAAATTTTACAATCCCGGCGGAGAAATCACAGACTCTGCGCTTTTCCCCGGGTTCCCGAATAAAGTGAACGAATCATAACCCCTGTTCGATAGCGAAAATTTGCGGGGCGTTGACCACCAGTCCAAGTACCGGGTTGAGATCCTGGTCCCGGGGCGTCAGGACATGCACTGTAAGTGCTGTAATCTCCCCCGATCTCGTCGGGGGGGAGCGCCGATCTCCTTGTGGCAACGCCCCGCTTTTTTAATGTACCGGAGTAGAAAAACCTATGGAATGGATCAGCGACCCGCAAGCCTGGATTGCCCTGGCAACCCTTACCGCCCTGGAAATCGTGCTGGGCATCGACAACATTATCTTCATTTCCATCCTGGTGGGCAGCCTCCCCGCGCAGCAGCGCAACCGCGCCCGCTTGTTAGGGTTAGGGTTGGCCATGCTCACCCGGATTCTGTTGCTGCTTTCCCTGGCCTGGATCATGACCCTCACCACCCCGGTATTTACCATCCTGGGACTGGGGATTTCCGGGAGAGACGTGATCCTGCTCCTGGGCGGCCTCTTCCTGTTAGTGAAGAGCACCCACGAAATCCATAACAGCTTAGAAGGGCCGGAGGAAGAACGCCATGTGAAAAAGGCGGCCAGTTTTGCCGGGGTGCTGCTGCTGATCGCGGTGATCGATATCGTATTCTCCTTCGACTCGGTGATCACCGCCGTGGGAATGGCCAATCACCTTCCGGTAATGGTGCTGGCTATTGTCATCGCCGTGCTGGTGATGATGTTCTCCGCCAAAGCGATCAGCGACTTCGTGGATACCCATCCCACCATCAAAATGCTGGCGCTCAGTTTTTTGATCCTGGTGGCGGTGGCGCTGGTGGCCGATGGATTGCATTTTCACATTCCCAAGGGATACATCTATTTTGCGATGGCCTTCTCCGTGGGGGTAGAAATGCTGAATTTGAAGGTGCGCAAGCGCGCCGCCGTCCCCGTGGCTCTCCGCAGGCCGGTCAGAGAAGCCTCCACGCCATCCGAACCTGATGAAAAAACAGAACAGGGCTAACCGGAGGGATAAATCGCACCGGAGTGCAATAATTATTTTGCATCATCAGTGCAGAAAAAATTCTGTACCCGGCATAAATTACCCCTTTGAAACCCTCATACCTGAAAAGTTACTTTGGCAAAAGTGAAATCTTTTTCCCGCCGTTTCAAAGAATATCGCCATGAAAAATGGCGCCAGGACCTGGCCGCCGGCCTCACCGTTGCCTTCGTCGCCCTTCCCCAATCCATGGCTTACGCCCTCATCGCCGGGGTGAAGCCGGAATACGGGCTGTACGCCTTCATGGTGGGATCGATTGTGGGCGGGCTGGCAGGCTCCTCCCGCCATTTGCAGACCGGCCCCACCAACGCCACCTCCATTGTGGTGGCCAGCACCCTGGCCGCCTACGCCGCCAGCGAGCATTTCATGGGGCTGGTATTTCTGCTCGGTTTCCTGGCCGGGGTGTTCCAGGTGGCTGCGGGGCTGCTCAAGTTAGGGAATCTCACCCAGTTCATTTCCCGCTCCGTGCTCACCGGCTTCATCGCCGGGGCGGGCCTCCTGATCGTGGTCAACCAGTTGCCGAATCTGCTGGGGCTTCCCCGGGGCAGCAGCAGCACCATTGTCGATGGCCTGGTTCACCTGATGGCGAACTGGGAGGGATGCCACCCCTTGACGATTATGATCGGCGTGGGAACCACGTTGCTGGCGTTGCTGATCCAGCAAATCAGCCCCAAAACCGCCTCCGGGGTTCCCCTGCTTCCCGCGTTCCTGCTGGCCATTCTGGCGGCTGCGGGCGCGGCGGCATTTTTTCACCTGGATCAAAGAGGAGTAAAAATCATCGGAGATATTGCCGTTTCTCTTCCCCCGCCCAGCCTGCCCTGGTTCGATTGGAAGCTCCTGGCGGAATTGGCCCCCGGGGCAATGGCCATTGCCCTGATCGGTTTTGCGGAATCCACTTCCGCCTCCAAAACCGTGGCCGCGGTTACCGGCGATAGCCTTGATGCCGACCGTGAATTTACCGGCCAGGGGCTGGCAAAAATCGCCGCCGCTTTTCTCAGCGGCATCCCGGTCTCCGGCTCGCTTACCCGCACGGTATTGAACTATCGCGCCGGGGCGGCTACCAAACTCGCCAACGCCATTGCCGGGCTGGCGCTGGCCCTGATGGTGCTCTTCCTCGGCCCCGCGGCGGCCTACATCCCCCTGGCGGCGCTGGCCGGGATCGTGGTGCTGATTGCCGCCAGCATGGTCGATGTGGAGTACATAAAATTGGCGCTGCGCAGCACCCGCCGCGATCCCCTGGCGCTGGGGGCGACGTTCGCGGCAGCCTTGTTCTTCCCCCTGGACACTGCTATTTACATTGGGGTAGGGCTTTCCCTGGCGTTGTTCCTGCGCCGGGTGCGGGTTCCCCACCTGGCGGAAATGGATTATGAACCGGCAGCGGGCTTCCGGGAACTGCCGGCGGACAGGCCGCCCTCCATCCCGGAGCTGGCGATTGTGCAGGTGTCTGGAGAAATATTTTTCGGGGGAGTAGATCTTTTGGAGGAAGAAATTCAGAAAATTGCCCGCCGCCCCGGGTTGAAAGTACTGATCCTGCGCCTGAAACGCGCTTTCAGCCTCGACGCCAGCAGCATTGTCGCCCTTACCAATATTTATAACGACCTTACCCGGCAGGGGAAGCTGCTGCTCATTTCCGGCGTTACCGGGGAGACGGAGACGCTTTTCCGCCGCTGCGGTTTTGAGGCGCTGGTCGGGCGGGAGCACATTTTCCCCGCCCGGCAGGCTCTCTTCCAATCCACCCTGGAAGCGCTCGATTACGCAGTGAAATATATCAATAACCGTTTCGGGAAGAATTATCCACTCTCGCCCCCGCATGGGAAGCAGTAGGCGGCAATTGGCAATTAGCAATTGGCAATTGGCAATTAGCAATTGGCAATTGGCAATTAGCAATTGGCAATTGGCAATTAGAAGAAGCAAGTACTGATAAAATTACCTACTGCCTTCTGCCTACCATGCGACTGCCCTCCCTAATGTCCTTTCGGCAGAATTACCTCGATAATTACTCTTATCTCGTCAGCGCCCACGGCCCCGCTGACGCCGGCCACCGCTTCCACCCGGAAGGTATTCGGTCCCCCGGGAAGGTCGAGAGTATAATTGAAGTTGTAAACGTCGTTGCCGGGTTGATAGGGGCGGGTGATCTTCAAAGTATCGTTCACGAACAGGCTGACGGTTTGCAGGCCGTTTACGTGGAACGCCCGGGCGGAAAGGGTGATCTCGGTGAACTGTACCAGGAAATCGCCTTCCCCGGGAGAGAGGATTTCCACTAACGGCGCTTCGGGGGAGATCACCTGGATTTCCAGGGTATCGGTGGCGGATTTCTCTTTGGTGTTCGATACCTTCACAACAATATCGTAAAATCCGCCTACCGCGGGGGCGATCCATTTCACCTGCTCGCGGTCGCGGGGCAGCAGCAAATCCCCGCCGCTGGCGCTCCAGGTGTAGGAGAGCGGCCCTTCTTCCGGGTTGCTGGCCACCACAATGACCGTCACGGTGTCGCCGGAATTGAACTGATAAAAATCATTCGCCGTTTTCAGGCTTTCGATCACCGGCGGCTCGTCCGGATCTAAGAACTCTTCCACATCGCAGCGGAGTAGCAGCGCCGGCAGCGCGATACCGATCACGAGGATCAGTTTCAAAAACGGCTTCATCATCTATCCTCTTTTATAGAATTTCAACGATTTCGCATTGAAAAACCACTTCCTCCGCCCCATCGGTTACATACGCGGCCAGGTAATGTTTTGCCGGAGGTTCTTTGATGATCAACGGAGCCAGGGTGAATTTTTGGAAGGTTCCGTGCTCAATTCCCTGGATGAGAACCGTCGAAACATCCCTCACCACCCGTTTGAGAAATTGCTGGTCGATTTGAGCGATGAGCGCCGTCTTCAAAACCAGGTTTTGGGCGTCGCTGCCGCCTAACCGGGCGACTTTGATTTCCGGGATCACCTCGCCGCCGTTCCGTTGATACCCGATTTCGAGGAAAAATTCGCTGTTTTTGTTGAGCAGGCCGGAAAGTGCGTTAGAAAAGCGGGTGA
>WYBG01000588.1 GCA_011526015.1 Deltaproteobacteria bacterium
TCCTGGTCGGATCAAATACAATTACCATTAAACACTCTATACCCGTATCATCAAAGAATACAAAAGGGCAAGACAATAACGAGCTGCAAAACACAAAGTTGCTACTGCGTACGGGGCATCGTCTAACCGCTTCGCGGTAGACAATTACACTCACATCCTGATTCAGATAGGATGTGAGCATAATTCCGTTGATTTATGGCTCTTCATTGGTTGCAGCAAAGTAGAATTCGCAAAACTTAATGATAAGAGCGTGTTTAGAAATTTGCAACGAAGTCCCAAAGAGGCAAAGATTCACAAAGAGATATTAAAATTCTTAGAAGGTGTTTGAAAAATCTCTTGCCACCGTTTACTACTAAAAAATGGAACGCGGATGACGCCGATGACACGGATTTTCGCGGACAAATTAAAGAATGTTGCTAAAAAATCTGTGTGAATCCGCGTCATCTGTGTTATCCGTGTGCCATTTGAACGATTTTGGGGCACGGAATTGAATTTTCAAACACCCTCATTTAGTGAAAACTTGGTGTTTTGATGTCTTCGTGCATGTATTTCGATTTTTCAAACAAGCTCTAAGGTATCGAAGACCCCGGCGTCGCCGCGCAATTAAGGCTGACCACCCCGGAAGCTCGCGCCCGCACCCAATATCCCCGCCCCGGTTGAATCGTGTCCGCGGGAACGTAAGCGCCGTTGAAGCCGGCCAACGTGCCGGAAATGAGAATATTGCCGGGATCGCTGATCTCGTTGAAAGCCACCGGGCAGGAGATGCCGGAGATCAAATTCCAGCCCTCCGCCAGGGCCAGGGAGCGGGAATCGAGCGCCGTTCCGGTAAGAGTCGCGGTGATCGGGGCCGGAAAGCGCAGCCAGTAGCCCCGCCCGGTCTCCAGGCTGTCATCCGCAACGTAAGCGCCGTCGAAGCCGAACAGGGTTCCCGGCACGGTGGTGGGGAAGAGGGAAAGATAGTGGCGGTTGGCGGGGTTGCAGGAGAGGCCCACCAGGTTCCAGCCGCCATCGAGCGGCACGGAAATGTTCACCGTGGCGCCGCCGGGCGGGTTCCAGGGGGCGTTGGGAGAGGGCAGGCTGGCGTCCGTGAAGGTAGCGTTCAAGTTCTCGCTGGTTTCGTCGCCGCCGGTAACGCCGTTGCCCCCGCTTAGGGTTTGATTTCCTTCGCTGAAGTCGATGCGGTGGGTGGAGAAGCCGAAGCCGGGCGCGGGCGCCGGAACCTGGCCGGCGATGGGGGTGTCGTTCAGGTACGCCGAGGGGGTAGTTCCGGGATCGGGGCCGTCGATCACCACCCCGGTTTTGTCCACCGCCTCGTTGGGGGGCAGGCCGGCGTCGTCGTAGATCAGGTAATCCACGTCGTCCACCAGATCGCTGGCGCTATCCCAGAAGTAAAGAATGGCCACTTCGTCGTCGTTGGTGAGGGTTCCCTGGTTGTTGATGCTCCCGGGCAGGGCCTCGCGCATGTTGGGAGCGTCCTGCGGTACGGAATTGCCGTCTTCGTAAAGCTCGTAAGTGGGCATCACCCCGTAACTGTTATAAAAATTCAAATCCCCGGCTAACGCGACGGTCTGGTACTCGCCGGGCTGGATGCTCGCCCCCTCCGGAAAGCGGGCGTGAAAATCGAAATTAGATCCCCCGCCGGCGCTGCCGCCGGTGACGATGTTGTAGTAATAGCTTCCGTTGCCGGCAAAAGTAGCGTCGGTGAGGTAATAATTGCCTAACTCCACCGCCTCGTTGTTGGGATTGTAGATTTCGATGAATTCCCCGGCCGTGGGCGTTACCACGATCTCGGAGAGCAGCAGCTTGCGCTTCACCACCGGCGGGGCGGAGCCGAACTGGAAGCTGGCCAGCACCGGGAGGTGGTCGGAGGCGTAGTGCAGCGCGTTGGCGACCTCCGGCGGCACCGCAAAATTCGGCAGGGCGTTGATGGAGTCGTTGAAATGCTGGCCGTCGTTGCCGAAGGTGGTGTAGGAACCGGTTAGGTAGGCCATTCCGCCGGGGTTGGAAACCCCCTGGGAGAGCAGGATCATGTCGAAACGGTCGTCCAATCCCCCGGTGGAGCCGTTGCCGAAGGCGCGCACCCGGGTGGACTGGGTGTGAAGGGCGGCGAAGGAGGGATTGGCGTGCCAGTTTCCCGCGGGGAGGGGATCCAGCGCGTAGCCGGGGCCGGCCTGGTTCAGCAGCGCCGCGTAAGCGGTTTCCGCGGCGGTATAGATATTGAAATCCCCGCAGACGATAAAATCGTTGCCCGGGGGCAGGGCGTCGGTAACCTGGCGGAGCGCCTGCACTTCCGCCAGGCGCTGCAATTCATTGGCGGCGCCCTGCTCCGCCTTCAGGTGCAGGGCGTAGATGCGAAAAGTGGTAAAAGTGGGAAAATAGATCAGGGTGAATTCGTTGATGTCGCGCGGGGTGGTGGGAATGGCGCTGTTGCTCACAAAAATGAATTTGGCGGATTTATAATAAATCGCGTTGCTGGAGATGGAATCCAATATAAAAGCGCCGGCCTGGTACTGGTTGCCGCCGTGGTTGAGCACGTTGTTCAGAAAATTGTTCTTTCCCGCCACGGAGAGCAGCTCTTGCACCACCACGACGTCGGGATCGTTGGCCTGCACCACGGTGCGGAAGAGGGCGTTGCGGGTAGTATCCGCGTCGTAATTGAGCAGGTTGTAGTTCATCAGGCGGATCTGGTTTTGGGCGAGCAGGGCTGCGCCCACCAAAGAAATCCCACCGAGCACGTAAAATATCCATTTCATCATACCGTTTCCCGAAATTTAATGTGTGGATTCGAACGTAGAGACGTTGCGGTGCAACGTCTCCACCAACGCCCCCCCCGCCGACAATCTCTGCTAATGTATTTAAACCGGTCATCCCCCGTAGAGACGTTGCATCGCAACGTCTCTACATATTTATATGATTACCCCGCCGCCTGCGCCACGATTTCCCGCGCCAGCAGGTCCAGGGGATTGATCGCCGGAACTGCCAGGGAAACCCCTTCCAGCGCCAGGCCGATTTCCGTGCACCCGGCGATCAGGCA
>WYBG01000102.1 GCA_011526015.1 Deltaproteobacteria bacterium
ATCGAGGTGGTTTAATAGGAACGCGAATGACGCTGATTATGCGGATGTTATCTGAGCATTTTTACACACTTAATCCTTTTCACTTTTGCCATTTTACTTTTTACTTAGAAAAATGAAAACCACCGCCATCGCCCACGCCAACATCGCTCTGGTAAAATACTGGGGCAAGCGCGACGCCGCCCTGAATTTACCGGCAACCGGCTCTATTTCCCTTACCTTGCAAGAGTTATTCACCAAAACCACGGTAGAATTTTCCGATGATCCGGCGCAAGATGAGCTGATCCTCAACGGCGAACGCGCCAACCCAAAGGATGAACAGCGCGCCGGAAAGTTCCTGAATTTGATCCGGGCGCAGGCCGGGTTTGGTAAATTTGCGCGGATCACCAGCGAAAACAATTTCCCTACCGGCGCGGGGCTGGCCTCTTCCGCTTCCGGGTTTGCCGCCCTGGCGCTGGCTGCTGCCCACGCCGCGGGGTTGAACCTCTCCCCTGCCCGGCTTTCCGAATTAGCCCGGCGCGGCTCCGGCTCCGCGGCGCGCTCCATCTTCGGCGGGTTCGTGGAAATGAAGCCCGGCGTTCGCCCCGACGGCTCCGATGCCGTGGCGGTGCAATTGCACAATGAGACCTTCTGGCCGCTGGAAATGCTCATTCTGATCACCTCCGCGGCAGAGAAAGAGATCGGCTCTACTGCGGGCATGAACCGCACCGCGGAAACCTCTCCCTACTACCCGGCCTGGGTCGCCTCTTCCATTGCCGATTTGGAGGCCATGCGCGATGCGATTTCCCGGAAAGATTTCCAGCAATTAGGCGAGATCGCCGAATTCAGTTGCTTCAAAATGCACGGCCTGGCGCTCTCCGCCCGCCCGGCCATTCTATATTGGAATCCTTTGACGGTGGAGCTGATCCACGCGGTTCGCGGCCTGCGCCAAAAGGGAATTCCCGCCTACGTCACCATCGACGCGGGGCCGCAGATCAAGGTGATCTGCCTGCCGGAGTACTCGGAACAAATCCGCGCAACGCTCGAACAAATTAACGGCATTCGGAAGATCATCAAAACCTCTCCGGGGCCGGGGGCGGGTATTGTTGAGGAGTATGAAACAAAAAATTGTATCCCGGGCGCCGGGAAAGCTGATTTTATTGGGTGAATACGCCGTGTTAGAAGGCGCTCCGGCGCTGGTCGCGGCGGTGAATCGCCGCGCTATGGTGACGATGCAGCCAGTGTACGGTTCGGAATTCCGCGTGGAAGCGCCGGATATCGAGATCTCGGCCATCTCTTTCCGGGTGGATGACGCCGGCGAGGTGTACTTTTCCACCGGTGTTCCTGCCGAAAGCCTCAACAAGCTCCATTTCTTCTTCGCTGCCTTCCAAACCGCCCTCCGGACGCTGAAGGAATACCGCCAGATATTTGCTCCGGCTGCCATTGTTCTGGATACGGGGGACTTTTTTTATGAGAACCGGCAAACTGCCACAAAACCTCTTAAATTAGGCCTGGGCTCCAGCGCCGCTCTCACCGTCGCATTATTGGGGGCGATGCTGGCGCGCGCCGGAATGCCCCCGCCTGGCGAGAAGGAACGCCGGGAAGTTTTCCGGTTGGGTGTGCAGGCCCACCGCGCCGCCCAGGAAAACCTCGGCAGCGGGATCGACGTGGCTGCCAGCGCCATTGGCGGGGTGTTGAAATACCAGATTCCCGCGGGCATGTCTCCGGAATCCGCGTTGATCGAACCGCTTACCCTGCCGGAGAATTGCCATTTCCGGGTGATCTGGAGCGGAACATCCGCCTCCACCACGGAACTGGTCCGCCTGGTACAACGCTTCCGGGAAAAAGACCCGGCGGGGTTCCGGAAAATCATATCGGAAATGGGCGAACTGTCCTCCGCCGGGATTGCGGGTTTGAAAAATGCCGATATGCCTGCTTTTCTCGACGCCGTTCGGGAATACCGCCGTGCCATGGAGCGTTTAGGCCGGTTCAGCAATGCGCCGATCATCTCCCCGGAACACCGGCGTATCGGCGAGATTGTTCGGAAATGCGGGGCGGCCTACAAACCCTCCGGCGCCGGGGGCGGGGATTTGGGGATTGCCTTTGCTACTGCGGAAAAAATTCTCGAAGAGTGCGATTCCGCATTGAAGAAAGCAGGTTTTGAAACGATTGAGTTGAATATTTCCTCAACCGGAGTTCAAATTTGAAGAGAAAAATGACCAACCCTGCGGATAGCTGGATCGAAGGGATGATAGAAAAATCCCAACCATTAGATAACATCTCTTCGATAGAAAAACATCTGGCAGAACTTTTGATTGATACGTGTTATAAGAACAAAAATCTGGCAGATGGCGATGTTGGTCGTCTTTTAGCAAGCGGCTTCGATCTCCTGGTTGCCGCTCAATACTATTCCGGTATATTACACAATGGGTGGATGTATTGTCCTTCGGACGCGCCAAGACTTTTTTATCCTTTCACAAACTGCTGTCCCCGGCACGTGCTCGAAAATGAGTTCTACTTTCACAATTCCAATAAACCACAGTCTGGAAAAATCGGAACCGCGACGTCAAGAATTTTGCTCTTATTCCACTTTACACTTTTTAAAACCCTGGGGCGTGAAGTAGAACTTTTTAAGGGGATAGAGCCGGTAGATGCAATCGTCGTCAGCAGAAGCGAGAAAAAAGTCTTGTTTGCAGAAATCAAAGCCTCGCCTTTAACGATCCCTGCTATATCGGTTCAATCACAACAATTGATGGATGAACTGGAAGGTGAAATCGTCAAAAGCGGCCACTCTCCGCTAACCAATATCAACCTGTTTAATGCCAAACTGGAAATTCTTATACCTAAGAGATTCAGGCGGTCATGGAAGGAAGCATACTATGATATGGGAATTCGGAAAGACGTTGAGGATCGGGAGTGGGGGTATCGCGGCCTGATCAATTTACTGCAGAATGAATCTTCCTTTTTTGTTGATTACTATTCTTTCTGGCGCGAGGCTTTTGAGACATACCATCCTAAGAAACCTGAATCTATATTTTGGCTTACAAATGGGTGTGGAACGCCATATCCTATTCCTCCCGGCTGGTCAAAACGAATACGCGGGCATGGATACCAATCGGTTTCCGACTCCAAAACAAGCGTTGGAATGGATAGAACCGATGATATTAAGAAAGGTATTTACCAGGTTTTAAAACTTGGGACAAGTGGAAAAAGGGCGAAAGACTCATGGGATTTTAAAGTAGGGATACTTTCAAATATTCACGCTGCCAGGCATTTCGATGAATATCTTCAGTCATTAAAAGACATTGTTTGGACACTTGATTATAAAGGAGGCGCAAAAAAAGTTTCCGATTTGCCGAAAAATCAGGCGTTATACAATTTGTTCGATGGAATTATCACATTTACCCATTCCGTAATCAGGGATGAATGGATCGAATCCTTATTTAATCTAAGAGGGTAATGAGTTGGCCAATATGCTTTTTCTGAAATTAAGAAACGATATAACCTTGCCCGGGGACGTGGCGCTTGCGGAAAGGGAGTTGAATGCTTTCTTTCAAAAGGTTATTTCAATTAACGAAAAAGATGAGGTTTTAAAACATATAAATCTCCCGGAAGATTGTATAGCAGCCAATACCAGGTCGAGTTATCCGATAGGATTTGTGGTTGAAAACTCTGAAGACAATTTATACCAGATCGTCACGAAGCTGAATTTCATTCAGGAAATTTGGAGTATAAGCTCCAACAAAAAAATAAGTGGATTGGAGAAAAATTCCTGGTATTGCACGCGGCAAATTCAAGACAAAAGCGTTATTTGTTTACTTCCATTGTTAGCCGCAGCGGAGTTTTTGTCTTTTATTAAAGAACCGGGTTTTTCTGAAATAGATATTAGAGAGATCACTGGAGTTCTCTGCAGCGGAAAAGCCGGAGAACATAAAAATATCCAGGAGGCGATAACCCGTAAAATGACATCGACACCACACGTGCATAATTTGCATAAATACAAAGCAAAATTTTTCCCTCGTCTAATACGTTCCTTTTTGGCATCAAAACATGCGGACATTCCTGAAACAGCAACGGGACAGCGTATTTTGCTCGATCCTTTTGTGGGAAGCGGAACCGCGTTGGTTGAGGCGGCATTTCTGGGATATGAATCCATAGGGATTGATATTGATCCGTTGTCATGTAGCATTTCCCAGGCTAAAATAAATCTGCTGGATATATCGCCGGAAATCATAAAAAAGTCGGTTTATAAAGTCGTTACCGAAAAAGAATTTCATTTAGATACTTCTCGCCAAACCGACTGTTATCAATTTCCACCCTGGATTGCTAAAAAATTTGAGCGATGGAATTCATTGAATGAACAAGCCGCATATGAAAAGGAAATTACACTTTGGATTTCGAGTATCAATAGAATTGAAGAACCCGCTGTGAGGCAAATATTGGCGGTCAGTCTCAGCGACGCCATCAGCCGCAAGTTCAATATTCGTATGTTGGGTACCGGCTCCGGCAGATTCGCGCTGGAAATTGGAAACACCAGCTTATCTTCTCTTGTCAAATCCAATTTCAAAGGGTTATCACATCAAACTTTGGTTGTTAATACTCTGAAAAAGGCTTACGGAATAGAACTACCGATTTCAAAGGTTATCCATGGCAGCGCTACAAAAATGCTCCTGCTGGATAAAAGCATCAGCGTAATTTTAACCTCCCCGCCATATTTACCGGCGTCGTCTGGGCGAGAAAATTATCTCATCGGTAAATCAATATCCATTACCGCGCTGGGGCTTATGACCGCCAACGAAATAAGGGAAGCAGAAAAGCAAAGTATCGGATCAATGTATAGTGAAGGAGGACTTGATCAATTCCAGATGCCGGATGATGTAAAAAAACTTCATAACTGGCTTAAGGCCGATCCTCTGAGAGAGGTTAAAGCTGAACCAATAATCGCTTATTACAATGATTTAAGCAAGGCGCTCAATGAATCCCAGCGGGTGCTTGTGCCCGAGGGTCTTGCAATTTATGTAATTGGTAAAGAGAGCGTATTTTATAAATTTGATACCCGCGAGGTGCTTCACCGGGTTCACTGTGACGATATTTTTCAAGAACTTGCCGAACGTGCAGGATTTGCAATTGAAGAAAAAGTAGATGTAGAACTTGACAAAAAAAACAGTAATGCCAGGCCGAGATCTCTTGATTCTTATTATGAAACAGTATTTATTCTTCGAAAGCCGGGTTAATTCAACCTGTCCCGGCCTAATCCGGAATTAAACGAGGTAATCCCAAATGGATCGTTCCCGTATCCCGCAATTTTACAAGTATTCGGTGTTGGAACGCCTGGAAATCCTGAAAGAGCGTAATCTCATTTCCCAGGAAGATTACCGGGCGCTCTCCAACGGCAGAAGTATGCTCAGCCCGGAGGAAGCCGACAAGATGGTGGAAAACGTTATTGGGGTTTTCTCCCTGCCCATCGGGTTGGGACTGAATTTCCTGGTCAATGGTAAAGATTACGTCGTGCCGATGGTGGTGGAAGAGCCTTCCATCATTGCCGCGGTGAGCTCCGCGGCCAAAATCGTGCGCCAGGGCGGCGGCTTCAGGGCCGAAAGTACCGCCCCCATCCTCATCGGCCAGGTGCAGGTGGTGGATATCGAAAATCCCGCCCACGCCAAAAAAGCGATCTTGCAGAACCGGGAAGAAATCATCAACCTGGCCAATAGCCTGCACCCACGCATGGCGGCCCGGGGCGGCGGGGTCAAGGACGTCGAGGTAATCATTCACCCTTCGGCGTCCCACCGGGGCGATATGCTGATCGTGCACCTGTTAGTGGACACCCGCGACGCCATGGGCGCCAACCTGGTCAACAGCATGTGCGAAGGGGTGGCCTCGCTGATCGAAAAAATCGCCAACGGGAAGGTATTTCTGCGCATTCTTTCCAACCTCAGCGACCGCGCGCTGGTGCGGGCGGAGTGCGCCATCCCCACCCAATACCTGGCCGGGAAAGGCTACAGCGGCGAGGACGTGCGCGACGGCATCATCCTGGCCAATGAATTCGCCTCCGTGGATCCTTACCGCGCCGCGACCCATAACAAGGGAATTATGAACGGCATCGACGCGGTGGCGATTGCCACCGGCAACGATTGGCGCGCCATCGAGGCCGCCGCCCACGCTTACGCGGCCCGGGGCAATACCTACACCTCCCTGACCCAGTGGTACAAGAACGACGCCGGCGACCTGGCCGGCAAGCTTACCATTCCCTTGAAAGTGGGGATTGTCGGCGGGCCGCTGGAATCCAACCCGGTGGTGGAAATTCTCCTGCGCTTGCTGAACGTTTCCCGGGCCACGGAATTGGCGGAAGTGATGGCGGCGGTGGGATTGGCGCAGAACTTCGCCGCCATCCGGGCGCTTTCCACGGAAGGAATTCAACAGGGGCACATGACCCTGCACGCCCGCACCGTCGCCCAGGCGGCGGAAGCGCCCCCGGATATTTACGACGAAGTAGTGGATCAATTGATCAAAAGCGGGGAGATCAAGGTGTGGAAAGCGCAGGAGATCGTGCAGTCGCTGCGGCAGCGGGTCGAGGCGGCCCGGGCGAGGAAAGAAATGGTTGCAGAGGAGCAGGAAGAGCTGCCGGCCGGCTTCGGCAAAATCATCCTCTTTGGCGAGCACGCCGCGGTGTACGGCAGCCACGTGATCGCCGCGCCGGTTCCCCTGGCCATCCAGGCGAAAGTAGAAGACGAGGAAGACGGCATTCACTTAGTAATTCCCCGCTGGGGGGTGGAAGAGCGCCTGCGCATGAACGTGGAACATAAATACTCCATCTTCCAATCCCTGGACCTGATTTTGAATACCCTGGGCTTGCAGGATAAGAACATGCGCATCGAAATTTATCCCCACATCCCCCGGGCCATGGGCCTGGGCGGTTCTTCGGCGCTGGCGGTGGCAATCATCCGAGCCCTTTCGAAACATTATGAGCTCAACTTAGGCGATGAACAGATCAACGCGCTGGCCTTTAAATCGGAGCAGATCGTGCACGGAACCCCTTCCGGAATCGACAACACCATGGCCACCTACGGCAAATTTATCCTCTACAAAAAAGGCGATCCGCCCCTGATCAAACCCATCGAAGTGCCCAAACCGATTCCGATGGTGATCGGCATTACCGGGGTAGAGAGTTTGACCGCTAAAATGGTCGCCAACGTACGCAGCGCCTGGGAAAAGAACCGCTTTATGTACGACAAGATTTTTACAGAAATCAACAACCTTACCCTGGAAGCAACGAAGGCGATCAAGCGCTACGATCTGGAGAAATTGGGCGATTACATGAACATCAACCAGGGCTTGTTGAACGCCCTGCAAGTATCCAGTTGGGAATTGGAAGAGTTGATCCAGATCGCCCGCAAGGCCGGGGCGCTGGGCGCTAAATTGACCGGCGGCGGGGGCGGCGGAGCCATGCTCGCCCTCTGCCCGGATAACGCCGATGCCGTTGCGGAGGCCATGCGCAAAGCCGGTTACCGGGCGCTGCTGGCGAATATCGGCTAAATCGCATAGAGCATAGCGCAGAGTGTACAAGGCGGAAAGTATACGGAGCGGTTTATGTCTAAATGTCTTTTTCCGTTTTCCACTCTTTGCGCTCTGCGCTATGCGCTCCGCTAAACTACAAACTTCGGAGAGGATTTCATGCCCGTTAACGATACGCAAGTTTCTTTTGACGATGAATTGTTAGTAGTGGTGGATGAAAAAAACCGGGTGTTGGGGTACAAAAATAAATTAGAGTGCCACAAGGGAGACGGCATTCTGCACCGGGCATTTTCGGTCTTCATTTTCAATGATAGAGGAGAGGTGTTGATCCAGAAACGCAGCGGGCAAAAGCATCTCTGGCCGCATTTCTGGTCCAATAGCTGTTGCAGCCACCCCCGCAAGGGTGAAGAGCTGGAAAACGCGGTACAGCGGCGTCTGGCCGAGGAGTTAGGCATCAGCACGCCTTTAACGCACCTGTTTACCTTTCAATATCACGCCAAATTTGGGAACGTCGGATCGGAGCGGGAAATCTGCGCGGTTTACATCGGTAAGAGCAGTGATAGGATTGTGGTAAATCCCAATGAGATTGCGGAGTGGAGGTGGATCAAAATCAATGATCTTACCCGGGAGCTTGCCAAAGACCCCGATCAATACACTCCCTGGATAAAGTTAGAGTGGGAGCGGATGATGCTGGAGCACCGGGGGGAGATCGAACATATTATTCTCCCATAAATGGGTTGACAAAAATAATCTAACCCTTTGTGTGTCTCTTTTTTATATTTAGGAGGAAATTAATAGCATTACGAGGAGAATAGCACATGGACTTAACCTTGAGCGATGCAAAAGTCAAAGAGCTTCTGCGGGAGATTGTGATCGAACTGATCCGGGAAAACCGGGAGGGATTTTATGAATTGATCCTGGAAGCGATAGAGGAAATCGGGTTGGCAAACGCAATCCGGGAGGGAAGAAAAAACAAGTTTGTCAGCGAAGAGAAAATTTTCAAGCTGCTGGAAGGCGGGGTATGAAGGTTCGCTATGAATTGAGCTTTGAAAAAGATTTGAAAACATTAAGAAACAAAAAGCTGCTGAGACGGATTAAGGAAATTATCGAGGAAATAAAAGACGCAGCGGCTTTAAAGGATACCAGGAATATCAAAAAGCTAAAAGGGTACGAAACGTATTATCGCATCAAAATAGGAGAGTACCGCATTGGCATAGAGTTAGTGGAAGAAAGCGTGATTTTTGTAAGACTTCTCTATCGGAAGGATATTTATCGATATTTTCCGTGAGAACTATCCGGTAATAATTCTGACTTCTGACGGGCAGACCTGCCGGATTTTTAAAACCCGGCAGGTCCCCGTCTCTACTGCGACACCGGCATCACTTCAATAAGACCATCTTCTGCACCCGTTTAAATTCCCCCGCCTCAAAACGGTACACGTACACCCCGCTGGCAAGCGGGATACCGGCATCGTTGCGGCCGTCCCAGGCGACTTCATAATGCCCGGGCGCAATTGCCCCGTTGACCAGGGTGCGCACCGGCTGGCCCAGCAGGTTATAAATCAGCAATTTGACGTCCCGGCGTTCCGGGAGGGTAAAGGTAATCCGGGTCTCGGGATTGAAGGGATTGGGATAATTCTGGCTGAGGGAGAATTCCAGCGGCGCGATTTCTCCCTCCTGCGCAATGCCCACCGGGGTTTCCAGGCGCACGTCGTCGATAAACCAGTCGTCGTTAGGGAAATTGCTGGCCCCGCCTAAGGAGCGAAATTTTACCTG
>WYBG01000589.1 GCA_011526015.1 Deltaproteobacteria bacterium
TCCCAGCAATTCCTGGAAAATATGCCGATCATATTTGATGGGCCGTTACCAAAATGGAATTATAAAGCTGTACCAAATACTGTGCCAATATCTTAAAATCGGGAAGTAATTTTATCTGCTTCCCTAAGAGGGCGAAATTAATATTTGGCGAAGCTTTTAACGAAAAACTATTCCGGGAACAACTCTGCTTTTTTGAGGATATAGATTACTCCGAGTCGATTGATTATCTTGGGCAAGCCGTCCAGGATGAGATAATCCGGCAGAGTTTGATTGAGATTGCCACCTCCTGATAAATTCAGATGAAATTTTCCGATAATTTGCGATGAAACTACCCCACTTAGTCGTCAGCGACCGCGACGGGAATATATTCGAGATCCCCGAATTATCCATGGCCGGGATGAGCCTGAACGCCCCGACGCTGCCAACGGAGCAGGAGTTGATCCCCCTGCCCTACGGGAGCGATTTGTATCTCCTGCCGGAGAGAACCGCCGTCGGCTACGATCCCCGGCGAAAAGAATTCGTGGAAGTGAAAGAGTACCACGGGGAGCCGGTCTTTGCCGCGGCGGCCTTTATGGCCCCGGCCTACGTACAGGTGTACCGCAGCGCCTTTGCTACCCCGGCGGGCGCGCCGCGCCTCTCTCTCTACAGCTACACCGCGGTCGGCTGGAAGAACGGGCAGTTTTACGCCGCCGGCAAACGCATCGACCCGGACCTGCGCCAGGATCTGAGCACCTTCAACCTCAATTTGGTAGAGCAGGAAGCCCGCCGGATGCTGCGGCGCTATCCCCAAAACCGCCTTACCGGGCACCTGATCCGCAATTGCGTATTCCGCTACGGCTGCCCGGCGGCGCGTAACTTTGCCCTGGGACGCTGGGAGTGTCCCATTCCCACCAGTCCCGGCTGCAACGCCGCCTGCGTGGGCTGCATCTCCGAGCAGCCCGCGGAAACCGGGGTGCGCTCTACCCAGGATCGCCTGGATTTTATGCCGTCGGTGGAAGAAATCGTGGAATTCACCGTGCCGCACTTGAAAAACGCGCCTCGCGCCGTGGTCAGTTTCGGGCAGGGCTGCGAAGGGGAGCCGCTGTTAGCCGGGCCGGTTATCAAAGAGGCGATCAAAGAGATTCGCCGCTGTACTGACAGGGGAATTATCAACATCAACACCAACGCCAGCCGCCCGGCGGCGGTGGAGGAGTTGTGCAAAGCGGGGTTGGACAGCATCCGGGTAAGCCTGAATTCCGCGCAAAAAGGGTATTACGAAGCCTATTACCGCCCCCGCCATTACACTTTTGAAGACGTTCTGGAATCGCTGCGGATTATGCGCCGATATAACCGCTGGGCGTCGATCAATTATTTCGTCTTCCCGGGTTTCACCGATCATCCCGCAGAAGTGAGCGCATTGGAGCGGCTGATCGGAGAGGTAAAAATCAATATGATCCAGGCGCGCAATTTGAACATCGACCCGGAGTGGTACATCGAGGAGCTTGGTTTAAAAGAATTAGCGGCATCGAATGGCAAGGCTGCTGCAAAACCGATAGGGATTTTAGCCTGGATCGAGCGCATCAGCCAAAAATTCCCCTGGATCAAGTGGGGGTATTTCAATCCCCCGCGGGAGGAGATGCAGGCGGGGCATTATGGTTGGGAAGGAATACGAAAACCCACGCTCTGACTCATTTACACTCACCCGTGCCGGGCCATGATCTCCGCCGCCAATTGCCGGAAATCCTCTGCCCCGCGACTGTCCGGTTTGTAATCGAAAATGGTCTTGCCGAACGCCGGGGCTTCTGCCAGGGATACGTTGACCCGAATGATGCTGCTGCTAAGGGTTCCATTGAAAGAGGATTTCAGGCGGTTGACAATAATGCCGGAGATTTTATTCCGGGCGTCGTGCATCACCGGAATAACCGCCGCGGCCTTGACCCGCGGATTATTAAACCGCCGGATTTTGCTTATCAGCGAAAAGGTTTTTTTGATGGATTCGAAGCCCAGGTAGTGGCACTGCACCGGGATGAGCACGTTTTCCGCAAAGGTAAGCGCGTTCACGGTGAGAAACCCCCCCGCCGGGGGGCAGTCGATCAAAATATAGTCATACCGGTCTTTTTTTTCTTCCAGGGCGTTTCGCAGCAAATTGCAAAAGTAAGAATCTTTGGCTTTGACGAACAGGTTGGAGAGCGATAATTCCAGTTTTTTGAGTTTCTTTCCGGCGGGAAGAACGTGCAGGTTTTCGTTATAAAGGTGCAGCACCTCTTCAAATTTCAGATCCTTTTCTAACAGAAATTCCACCCCCTTGATGCGGAAGGCGTCGATCCCTAAACTCTGGGTGAGATCGTGCTGGGGATCGAGATCGATCAAGAGCACCTTCCGGCCGGCCGCGCCCAGGGCGGCGCCTAAGTTCAAGGTCACGGTAGTTTTTCCCACTCCCCCTTTCAGGCTCAATACCGCAAAAGCTTTCATGGGCACTCTCTGTAGTGGAGGATTGGACTGCGGGATGATTGGGTTAATGGATCGTTGTGCATATCATTCTGCAACCATCCATTACGCAAATGTTCCATCGCCGTCGTACTTCAATAATCCATCAATCCATTACCCCAACGATCCGTTATTCCAATTATCTATTTATCCATTTTCCCAATGTTCCAGCATTTCAATAGGCAATTATGCCTAATTTACCGCCGGGCAATCGGCAGCATCTCACATTTTAGGGAATAGTTTTTTTAGGCGCAGGGGGGGGATGGCTGCCGGAAACTTCCCGATCAAGAACGGTTTCTTTGAATCCGGGAAGCGGGGCAGTTCTCCACCCCGGTTGCCCCGCCCTTGCGAGGCGGGGCAACCGGGAGGCATTGCAAAGCAAGCACCGAGAGGTAAAAACCATCGTCTGAGCGCAACCGGCCTTCAAAACTTAATCCAGCAAATGCACTACCAGCCCGCTCTTTAATTTGGGTTCGAACCAGGTGGATTTGGGCGGCATAATTTTCCCGGCGTCGGCGATGGCCATCAAATCCTCGATGGAAGTGGGATAGAAGGCAAACGCTACCGCCCAGTCTCCGCTTTTGGCCCGTTTTTCCAACTCTTTCAGCCCCCGGATTCCTCCTATAAAATCAATCCGCTTATCTTTTCGCGGGTCCTGGATTCCTAAGATGGGGGAGAGCAGGTTTTCCTGCAACAGGCTTACATCCAAACGTTTGACCGGGTCTTTCTCATCGAAACTGCCCGGTTTTGCAATTAGTTGATACCAGTGCCCTTTTAAATACATCCCGAATTCGTGCGCTCTAAGGGGTTTATACGGCTGGTTATTCTCCACCCGGGTGAGGGAGAACTTCTCGGAGATTTTTTTGAGAAAAGCATCCGGGCTGAGACCGTTCAGGTCTTTGACGACCCGGTTATAGTCAAGGATTTGCATCTGGTTATGGGGAAAAATGACGGTCAGGAAATAATTATATTCCTCTTCCCCGGTGTGGTGGGCATTGCCGGCCTGGCGTCTTTGTTTGACCCGGGTGGCGGCGGCGGAGCGGTGATGCCCGTCGGCCACGTACAGCACCGGCACCTTGCCGAAGGCCTCTTGAAAAGCGGCGATGGTTTTTTCACTCTCGACAACCCACAAAATATGGCGAACCCCGTCCGGGCCGATAAAATCATACTCCGGCCCCGACTGCATCACCGTTTCTACCATGCGGTCTATCTCCGGAACCGCCCGGTAGGTCAGGAATACCGGCCCCACCTGGGCGTTGAGATAATCCATGTGGTTCACCCGGTCATCCTCTTTGTCCTGGCGGGTCAGCTCATGTTTTTTGATGAGGTCTTTTTCATATTCGTCCACCGAGGCGCAGGCCATCAGCCCTACCTGCCGATGGTTTCCCATCACCTGCTTATAAATATAAAAGCGGGGAGCTTCATCCTGCATCATAATCCCCTGGTTGATGAATTTGTGGAGGTTGTCGGCCCCTTTTTGATAAACCCGCTTGTCGTAGGGATCTATTTTCGGGTCCAGGTCGATTTCCGGTTTGTTAACGTGCAAGAAGCTGTAGGGATTTCCCCTGGCCATTTCTCGCGCTTCATCGCTGCTGAGAACGTCATAAGGGGGAGCGGCCACTTTATCGGCCAGCTCTTTTTGGGGGCGCAAGCCCCGGAAGGGTCGCACTTTAGCCATAATCTTCTCCTGTCATATAAAGGTAGTTGGGTGTTCGGGTGTTCGGGTGTTGTAGTTTCGGGGTTTGAGGTATTGGCCGTCCCGTTGCCGCAATCAATATACCCAATGTAGCTAAAACAAAAAAGCGCCCATGTGTGAAAGGCGCTTTTTTGAACCTGAAACCGTGAAATTAACCCCGGAAGAAGCGATACCGGTTATCCTCGATTTTTGCCTGTTCTTTCAATTTTTCGTACCACTGGGTAAAAACGGTGCGGGATTTTTGCTGCAACAACCGGTTCCGGATCGTTTCCCGCTGGCTGGAGAAGGCTTCCTCATCAAACTGGTTGCGGTCTTTGACCCGGATGAAATAACATCCGCGCTCGGTTTCCAGCACGCCGGAGGGTTGATTGAGGGGAAGGTTGAAGGCGCTGGCGGTAATCGCCGGGGCCCGCCCGATCCGGGGAACGAAAATATTCATTCCGAAATAATCCGTGGTATCGGCCTGGAGAATGCGGTCCGGGTCAGATTGGGCAATTGCCTGGAAATCTTCCCCGGCTTTTACCCGCCCGGCAAATTTTTCCGCGTACTCGCGGGCCATCGCTTTCCGTTTCTCCAGGTCGATGCGGTTTTGGCAAATCTCTTTCACTTCTTCAAAGGGTTTGTAACCTTCCGGCTTGATGCCGGCGACCTGGAAAATATAGTATCCCTGGGGGGTGTAATAAACATCGGAGACCGCCTCTTTTTCGGAGCCGAACGCCCACATCAGGGCGCTTTCGATTTTGCCGATCCCGGGAATCTGCCCGATTTTGTTATTGGCGAATTCCGTGGTCTGCTTGATTTCCACGCCCATCTGGTCCGCCGCAACGGAAAACCCTTCATCCTGGGCAGTCTCGGCAAAAAGCCCGGAGCGGCGCTGGGCCTCGTCGAGGGTGTTGGCGCTGGCCTCGAATTTCAGCAAAATATGTGAGGCGCGAACTTTTTCGACGCCGTCCTCGGTTTTTTTATCCACTATTTTGATAACGTGCAAGCCGAAATTGGTTTTTACCGGCCCTACAATCTCGCCCGGTTGGGCTGCAAAGGCCGCTTCGGAAAATTCCGCCACCATGTCTTTACGCTCGAAATAGCCCAGGTCGCCATGATTGCTCGCCGCGGAGGGATCTTCCGATTCCGTGTCGGCCAGGGCGTTAAAGTCTTTCCCGGCCAGCGCCTGCGCTTTGATCTCCTCCGCCCGCTGATAAATTTTTGCGGAGTCGGCTGCGGTGGGGATGATCGAGAAATACACATAGTTTAACTGGCGCATTTCCAGATTCTTGAAATCCTCTTTGTTCTTTTCGTAATACTTGCGAATCTCTTCCTCCCCGGTCTCCGGTTTTCGATCTGCAAAAGCGGTGAGCGGAACGGTCAAATATTCGATTTTAGCCTTGAGATTCTGCTGTTTGAATTCATCGCGGATTTCCTGCTCGGTAACGAACAGGGAAGTATAGATCAGGCTTTGCAATTTTACGTAGGGCAACTCGTCCCGGGCCTGGGCCTCCATGCTCAACAAGAGCGGGCGGTTGGCCTCGTCCGCCAACGCTTCATCCACTTTTTTAGGATCGAATTTCCCGTCGCTCTGGAAGTTGGGATTATCCTGGTATTGCTGGTATAACCCGTTGCGCACGTAATTGGCCACGTCCTGGCTGGTCACCTGGATATTCAATTTCTCGATCTCTTTTTTCAGCAGAATCCGCTGCACCAACTGCTCCCAAACCTGGTTGCGCAGGCTGTTGAGCTGCTCCTCGGTGAGGTTTTTGCCGCTGCGTTGTTCTTCGCTGAAGCGGGCGTTGCGAAGCGCCTGGTTGAACAATTCCAGGTCGATTTCCTCCCCGTTTACTTTCCCCACCACGAATTGCCGGCGCTGGCTCCAGCCGGAATAATCCGCTCCCCACTCCACCACCATCAGGGCAACGAAAGCGACGATCAGAAAGTAGAGAACCCCTTTCGTGTACTCACGCATTTTTCCCATCATAATTGAAAATCTCCTGAAAAACTGTGAAACTTCGATGATCTTACTTAAACGAGCGGCAAATTTATATGACTGCGGCGGGAAAATCAAACGAAAAGAATTCCCGGAAAAACCGGCCGGGCTTTATATCCTGCAACGATGCACGCATCCGGGCGCCCTGCTGCCGGCATCTTAGCGTTTATTTCCTCTTTGTGGCGCGGGGTAAGTGTGCGCTTAAACGTGGTCGGAGACAAAGTCTGCGAAACCTCGTTCCCAAAGTCTCTTTGGGAACGTAATTGCACGCGAAA
>WYBG01000590.1 GCA_011526015.1 Deltaproteobacteria bacterium
ATGAGGGTTACTTCTGCGCCGAGGGAGCGGAAAAAATAGGCGAATTCCACCCCAATCGCGCCCGCCCCCACGATGGCGATGGAAGGAGGCAGTTCTTTCATTACCATCGCTTCGCGGTAGCCAAGCACGCGCTTGCCGTCGATCTCCATCCCCGGCAGCTGGCGCGCCCGCGCCCCGGTGGCGATGATCATATTCGTCGCGCTGACGGTGCGGGCAGCGCCGTCGTTCAGCTTGACTTCCACGCTGTTTTTTCCGCTCAGGCGGGCGGTTCCCGCGATGACTTCGATCTTGTTCTTTTTCATCAGGAAGGCCACCCCCTTGGCCTGCCGCCCGGCGACGTCGCGGCTGCGCTGGATCACCTTCGGGAAATCAATCGCAGGATTCTCTACCGAGAACCCGTAATCGTTGGAATGCTTGATCAATTCGTACACCTCCGCGCTGCGCAGCAATGCTTTGGTGGGGATGCAGCCCCAGTTCAGGCAGATGCCCCCTAATTCCGCCCGCTCCACAATGCCGACCTTCTTTCCCAACTGCGCCGCCCGGATCGCCGCCACGTAGCCGCCCGGCCCGGAACCGATTACCAACACGTCAAAATCCATATCGTCATCTCCGTTGTGTTCAAATTGACAGGTGAAAAATTAATACGTGAAACGTAATGCGTGATGCGTAAAAAATCTTCAATCTTCAGTTTTCAATCTTCAATTCCGCTACCGGTAGCTCAAAATCAGCTTTTCTACCGACAGCGAGAACATGATCACCAGAATATAAATATTTATCGTGTGGAAAACAGGGCGGAAAGAAAAATTATTCCCGGGGTGCTGGAGCAATTTGCGGCTCTTCCAGGCCAGCCAGATGGCGGAAAGCGCCAATACCAGGTAGAGAATGATGGTCTCGCCCAGCCCGAAGAGCGGAATCAGCAGGCAGGCCATGGCGGTGGCGATGATCCACGCAAAGGTGATCCGCGCTAATTGCGGGAGAGAAAATTTTTCCGTGAGAGAGGGGAAACCGGCTTTCCGGTAATCATCTCCGAAGCTCAACAACAGCAGCCAGAAGTGGGGAACCTGCCAGATGAAGAAAAAAAATGCCAATCCTAAAATCTGGGGGTCCGCCAAACTTCTTCCCCCGGAAACCCAGCCGATGGCCGGGGGAATGGCGCCGATAACCGACCCCGGCACCACCGCAAAGGGAGTTTTACGCTTCAGGGGAGTATAAAAACCGTTGTACCACAACACGTTCAGCAATCCCAACCCTAAGGCGGCGAGGTTGGCGCCCCGCAGCAAAATCAGCGCCCCGGCGAGTATAAAAGACAGGGCGATGAACAAGCCCTCCGCGGGAGATATGCGCCCGGAAGCAACGGGGCGGCCGCGGGTGCGATCCATTAAGCGGTCAAATTCCCGCTCCTGGTACTGGTTGAGCGCCGCCGAACCGCTGGCCAGCAAAAAAACGCCGATGGTGGGAACCAGGATATGGAAGGACAGCCCGTCCGCGGCCAGAAGATAGCCGACGAAGGTAGAAAGGGCTACCAGCAGGGAAATTCGGATTTTGCTCAGTTCAACAGCGATTTTGACCCGGCCAGCAAGCGTAGAAATGCTGTGGCTGTAGATCATTGCAATTCTTTGATATAGGCGATGATTTCTGCCAACTCCTCCTCGGTCAGATTCTGTGGAGGCATGGGAATATTTTCAAATCCCTTGACCCTATCTGTCTGCGGTTCCAGGATGGAACGGCGCAAATATTCCTCGTCCGCTAAAATTTCACGCTCTTTGCCGTCGGTAATGACCGCCACCTGGTGCCCGAATACCCCCTTGAAAGTCGGCCCGACCAGGGGAGAGCCGTCGATAGAATGGCAGGCCACGCAGCCTTTGATCTTCACTAACATGGGGCCGCGGCTGCCGGGCTTTCGTTCCGCGCCGCCGCCCGCCGCGCCGCCGCTGGCCGCAGAGGCAAATTGCGCGGTTCCATCATACCAGGAAGCATACTCCTCCTGCGGCACCACTTTTACCAGTGAAAGCATATAAGAGTGGCGGTCGCCGCAATACTCGGCGCAGAAAATATCGAAAGTCCCGGTTTCGGTGGCCTCGAACCAGACGTAGTTTTTCATGCCCGGCACGGCGTCCTGTTTGATGCGGAAAGCGGGAATGTAAAAACTGTGCAGCACGTCGGCGGACTCGACCCGGATTTTGACCGGCTTGCCTACCGGTACCGTCAGGGTATCGGTTTGGTAACCATTTTCATAAGTATAGAGCCAGGACCACATCCGCCCCAGGGCCTGAATCTCCAGGGCGTCCGGGGGGATGGTTTTCATGTTCCGGTAACCGATGAAGCCGTAATAGAACATCGCTAACACCAGAATCGTCGGGATGACGGTCCAGAGAAGCTCCAGGGTGAGGTTGCCGGAGGATTGGGAGACGGTCTGGTTTTTTTTGTGGTGATAGCGCACCACAAAATAGATCATCGCAAAAACAATCCCCACGAAAAAGATCACCGAAATAATCAAAATGAACAAAAACGCTTGATCTACCTCGGAAACAAACGTCGAAGAACCTGAGAACATAGGTTTTCCTCTTGGGCCTTAAAAATGTGTATGGTTTGAAGAAGCTGATAGTTGTCAGCTCTCGGCCATCAGCTATCAATTGATATCCGGCGCTGAAAGCTGAAAACTGACCGCTGGTTAGCCGATTCATCCGAACAAGACGTTCGGCGATTCCCTGAACAGCACGTCGGAAAAGAGCAGGATCATAAAAATCGCAAAGGTGACCAGCAGGACCAGGAACATCCAGCGGAAGACCGGCGGCTCATACTTGAGGTGCATGAAGTAGGCCATCACCAGGGTAGATTTGACGCTGGCCACCAGCATCGCCACCAGCACCGCCAAATGCCGCACGTCCACCCCGGCAATCGCCACGGTTACCCCGGTCAAAGCCACCAGGCCGATCCAGATCAATATATAAAGGCCGTAACCCAGCCCATGCAGGGCCTGTTCATGGGCGGCGCTATCATGATGTTCGTGTTGCATTCTCATTTCCTCATCATTTCATCATTCGCTATCTCTGCTTCGTGATGAAGCATTACGCCCCGGGGCGATCAGGTAATCAAATAAAACAGCGGGAACAGGAAAATCCAGATCACATCCACCAAATGCCAGTACAGGGCGGAATTTTCTAATTTGATGAGATTGCGGGGGTCGAAACGCTTCTCCCCGTGCTCATAAGAAATCCGAATGTCGATATTCCGCACGTCCTCATCGATGCGCGCCACGGTGCCCAATTCATTGCCGTTATCGGAGATAACCGCCAGGCGGGCCGACCCCTGGAAGCGCTTGAGAATAGTTGGATTCATGTGCTCTTTATTCACCGGCTTGCGGGCGATGAAATAGAGCACTCCCCCTAAAACGGCCATCCCTACCAGCACGTG